>JBDLQR010000187.1:0-8631 GCA_039800485.1 Pseudomonadota bacterium | reverse complement strand
GCGATTTCGGCCGGACGGTGGCGCAGGAAGTACTCCTCGCCCAGGGTGCCCCACAGCAAGGCGACCGAGTGATCGGGGAAGCGATTGTTGTCGAGATACTGGCGTGCTTCGGCGCGCGTATCTTCCAGCCGTTGGGTGCGATCTGCAGCAGTCTGCGCACTGCCGCGCAGGCGACGCATGGTCAGCAGGTACAGTTCCGAGAGCAGCGATTGCTTCCAGCTCGTCCAGAGCCGCGGGTTGGTGCCTCGAATGTCTGCGATGGTGAGCAGGAACAGGTAGTCGAGATGGATCTGGTCGCCCACCACGGCAGCGAAGTCCTGGATGACATCCGGGTCATTGATGTCCTGACGCTGCGAGACATTGCTCATCAGCAGATGATGCTTCACCAGCCACGCCACGAGATTGGTGTCGTACTGGCTCAGGCCGTGCAGCTTGCAGAACTCCGCAGCCTCGTCCGCGCCGCCGTCCGAGTGGTCGCCGCCCCGGCCCTTGGCAATGTCGTGGAAAAGCCCCGCCAGATAGAGCAACTCGAGCTTCGGGATGCGTTCGATGGCCTGGCGGAGCAGGTAGGGCTGATCCTCGTTGGTGATCGGGTAGGAAAAGCGCCGCATCTGCAGCACCACGAACAACAGGTGCTCGTCCACGGTGTAGACATGGAAGAGATCGAATTGCATCAGCCCTTCGATGCGGCCGAACGCCGGTAAATAGGCCGAGAGTACGCCATAGCGGTGCATTCGCTGCAGCTCGTGACCCACGCGACGGGGTTCGCGAATGATCTCCATGAACAGGCTGCGCGCCCGGATGTCCTTGCGGAATTTTTCGTCGATGAGATAGAGGTGTTCGCGAATCAGGCGAATGGTGCTGGCCCGCACTCCCTTGATGCTCGGGTTCTTCTGCATCAGCAGGAAGAGTTCCAGCAAGGCGGGAGGTGTGCGCTTGAACACGTTCTCGTTGACCGCTTCGATGAAATTGCCGCGCACCTGGAAGCGCCGCGACAAGGGCGAAGTACGTACCGCCCGATCCTTCTGCAGGATGGCTTCCTGGAAAAGGCCGAGCAGGATTTCGTTCAGACGGCTCAACTCCCGCACCGTCCGGTAGAAATCCTTCATGAACTGCTCGACCGCGCGATTGTGGGCGGCGTCGGTATACCCGAAGAGCTCGGCCACGCGCTTCTGATGATCGAACAGCAGGCGGTCTTCACGCCGCCCCGCCAGAAAATGCAGGGCGCAGCGAATCTGCCAAAGATGCTCTCGCCCGCGTTCAAGCGCAGCGAATTCCGCATTGCTGAGAAAGCCATGCCCCACGAGATTGCCGAGGCCGTGTGAGTCGAAGTGCCGATTGGCCACCCAGGCAATCACCTGGATGTCGCGCAGCCCGCCCGGGCTCTCCTTGATGTTGGGTTCGAGTTGCTGGAAGGCATCGTTGTAGCGGGCGTGCCGATGATCCTGCTCGTCGAACTTTGCGGTGAAGAACTCTTCGCTGTTCCACATCACCGTCGGCGCGATCGTGGCGCGCATCGCCGCGAAAAGGGCAGGGGGGCCGCAGAGCACGCGTGCTTCGAGCAGGGCGGTCATCACGGTGATATCGCCGCGCGCGGCCTCGGCACTCTCACTGACGCTGCGCACGCTGTTGCCGACCTCGAGACCGATGTCCCAGAGGTAGCGCACAAAGCCCTCGCAGGCCTGACGGTCGGCCGTGTCGGCGTCATCGGGTGTCAGGATGCTGATGTCCACATCGGAGAAGGGGTGCAGCTCACCGCGGCCGTAGCCGCCCACCGCCAGCAGGGCGTTGCGTGAGCTGTCCAGCCCAAAAAGCCGCCACACTGCCGAGACGAGCTGATCGAGCGCCCCCGCACGGGCGGCGACGATCGCGCGTGCCGGCAGCCCCCCGAAGAAGGCGGCCTTCTGCGCCTCGTGAAAACGCTGGAGCAGCGGTTTGACCGTGGCGATCGGCGGCAGGCTGCCGTCCGGTCCCCGCCTGAGCAGGGTTTCGAGCTCCGCCGGGTGCAGCACCGGCACCGGTGGGTGTGCCCGCGCGGGCTCAGAGAGACTGGAAATGTTCATCAGGGCGCACGGTGAGTACTTCGAAACCGGTTTCCGTCACGAGCACGGTGTGCTCCCACTGGGCGGAGAGGCTGTGGTCCTTGGTCACCACGGTCCAGCCATCGGGCAGCAGTTTCACCTGCCGCTTGCCGGCATTCACCATGGGCTCGATGGTAAAGGTCATGCCGGGCTGCAGGATCAGCCCCGTCCCGGGTTGCCCGTAATGCAGGACCTGCGGGTCCTCATGGAACTCGCGACCGATGCCGTGGCCGCAGTATTCCCGCACGATGGAGAAATTGCGGCCCTCGGCGTGGGCCTGGATGGCGGCGCCGATGTCTCCCAAGCGCACGCCCGGCCGGACCATGCCGATGCCGATGCTGAGGCACTCGTAGCAGGTTTCCACCAGCCGTTGGGCCTTGATGCCGGGGGGGCCGACATAGAACATCTTGCTGGTATCCCCGTGGAAACCGTTCTTGATGACGGTGATGTCCACATTCACCACATCTCCGTCCTTGAGGCGCTTTTCGCTGGGAATGCCGTGGCAGACCACGTGGTTGACGGAGGTGCAAATCGACTTGGGGAAGCCGTGATAGTTCAGCGGGGCGGGGATTGCATCCTGCACCCTGACGATGTGGTCATGGCAGAGGCGGTCCAGCTCCTCGGTGGTCACGCCGGGCTGGATGTGCGGAGCGATCATCTCCAGCACTTCTGCAGCCAGCCGCCCTGCCAGGCGCATGTGTTCGATTTCAGCGGCGTTCTTGATGCTCACAGGCATGCGCAAGGGGTTCCAACTCGTTGTTGCTACAGGTTTTCCATGGTATAAAGCGCGCGCTCTAGGAGCAATGTAACCTACTTTGACCTACCCCACACACGTGTCATGCACTGTGCCTCTGGGTGTCCCGGCGCCGCTTGTAGCGGACAGGGATGGAGGCACGGGACCCGTGGAGGCGTAACCCGTACAGGAGACTGCAATGGCTGACGTAAGCATGCGCCAGATGTTGGAAGCTGGCGTGCATTTCGGGCATCAGACCCGTTTCTGGCATCCCAAGATGGCCCCGTACATCTTCGGTGACCGCAACAAGATTCACATCATCAATCTCGAGAAGACCGTGCCCCTGTTCAGGGATGGCATGAACTTCCTCGGCCGCGTGGTGAGCCGCCGCGGCAAGGTGCTGTTCGTCGGCACCAAGCGCTCCGCCCAGGAGGCCATCGCCCGCGAGGCTGCCCGCTGTGGCATGCCCTACGTGAACCGCCGTTGGCTGGGCGGCATGCTCACCAACTTCAAGACCGTGAAGCAGTCCATCAAGCGCCTGAAGGAGCTTGAGGAACGCATCAACAACGGTTCGCTGGACCGCATCTCCAAGCGCGAAGGTCTGCAGCTCCGCCGTGAGTACGACAAGCTCCATCTGGGCCTCGCCGGCATCAAGGACATGGACAACCTGCCTGATGCGCTGTTCGTGATTGACGTCGGTTTCGAGAAGATCGCGATCGCCGAAGCCAACAAGCTCGGCATCCCGGTGGTCGCCATCGTGGATACCAACTGCAAGCCGGATGGTATCGATTACGTGATCCCGGGCAACGACGACGCCATCAGTGCCGTCAACCTCTATGCCCAGGCCGCGGCCGATGCGGTGATGGATGCGCGCATGACGATCACCACTGCGGGCGCGGGTGGACAGGACGAGTTCGTGGAGCTCGACGAAGAGGGCAATCCGCTGGTGCGTCGCGAGGCGTCTGGCGAGCGTGGCAGTGACGACGACGCCCGACGCGGGCGCAAGAAGGTTGTGCCTGCCGCTGCGCCCCGCAAGAAGGCGCCTGCCCGCAGGCCCGGCGCCGGCGAGGCGCCTGCCAGCGCGGAGTAAGAGGGTCTCCGGACGGGAACCGGCGGGCCTCGAGGCACGTCTGGTTCCCTGGCCGCGACCCGGGGCAGGCCCCGGAAGGGCTGCAGGCGGCGGACTGCCGCGCACAGGGCAGACAGCAGCAGACTGCCAGCACATTCCAATCCCAACAGTTCAGAGGAATTCAAACCATGCAGATCAGTGCAGCCGCCGTGAAAGAGTTACGAGAGCGTTCCGGCGCAGGCATGATGGAATGCAAGAACGCGCTGGTGGAAACCGGCGGTGATCTCGAAGCCGCGCTGGAACACCTGCGCAAGTCGGGTGCCGCCAAGGCCGCCAAGAAGGCCGGCCGAATCGCGGCCGAAGGCACCGTGGTCGTCGCCGAGAGCGCAGGACAGGCGGTGGTCGTCGAGATCAACAGCGAAACCGATTTCGTCGCCAATGACGACAACTTCACGCACTTCGCCACCGCCGTCGGGCAGGCGCTCCTCGCGCACACCCCGGCGGATGTGGACGCGCTGGGCGCACTGACCGTCCCGGCCGGTAGCGAGACCATAGAAACCGCGCGTCAGCAACTGGTGCTCAAGATTGGCGAGAACATCTCCATTCGACGCTTCGAACAGCGCCAGGCGGCCCCCGGCCAGATGCTGGGTGCCTACCGTCACGGCAAGCGCATCGGCGTGCTGGTGACGCTCGAAGGTGGTACGCCGGAACTGGCCAAGGACATCGCGATGCACGTGGCGGCGACCAACCCGACCTGCATCTCCGAGGAAGAGGTTCCCGCCGAGCTTCTGGCCAAGGAAAAGGAAATCCGCGTGGCCCAGGCTGCGACCAGCGGCAAGCCGGCCGACATCGTCGAGAAGATGGTCTCCGGCCAGTTGCGCAAGTTCGTGGCAGAGATCACCCTGCTCGGGCAGGCCTTCGTCAAGGATCCGGATACCACGGTCGGCAAGCTCCTCGGTGGCAAGGCCAAGGTGCTCAATTTCGTGCGCTACGAAGTGGGTGAGGGCATCGAGAAGAAGACCGTGGATTTTGCCGAGGAAGTGAAGGCCCAGGCGCGCGCAGCGGACTGAAACGGCACCGGAAGGGTGGAGATGCATTCACAACAACCACGCTTTCGCCGCGTGCTGATCAAGCTCAGCGGTGAGGCCCTGATGGGGGACGGGGATTACGGTATCGATCCCGTCATCCTCACCCGGGTGGCCGAAGAGGTGAAGGAACTCATCCAGGCGGGGGTCCAGGTGGCCATCGTCATCGGCGGGGGCAACATCTTCCGGGGTGCCGGGCTCGCCGAGCGCGGCATGGACAGGGTGACGGCCGACCACATGGGCATGCTCGCCACCGTGATCAACGCACTCGCCATTCAGGATGCGCTGGAGCGCGCCTCGCTGTTCGCGCGCGTGATGTCGGCCATCAAGATCAATGCCGTGTGCGAGGACTACATCCGCCGCCGGGCAATCAGGCATCTGGAAAAAGGACGGGTCGTGGTGCTTGCGGCGGGCACCGGCAATCCCTTCTTCACCACCGATTCGGCTGCAAGCCTGAGAGCCATCGAAATAGGCGCCGAGCTCATGATCAAGGCCACCAAGGTGGATGGTGTCTATTCGGCAGATCCGAACCGGGATCCTGCCGCAGTCCGTTATGAACAACTGGGCTACGATGAAGTGCTCGACCGCAAGCTTGCGGTGATGGATGCCACGGCCGTCGTGCTCTGCCGGGACAATCACATGCCCTTGAGGGTGGTGGACATGACACAGCCCGGGACCTTCGTGCGGGCCGCGCTGGGCGACAACGTGGGCACACTGGTAACAGCGGGATAACAAGATGCTGCAGGACATACTCAAGGATACGCAGACACGCATGGACAAGTCGGTGGAGAGCTTCAAGCTCGAACTGGCAAAAATCCGCACCGGGCGGGCGCACCCCAGCCTGCTGGATCATGTAAATGTCGACTACTACGGGTCGGTCACGCCGATAGGCCGGGCAGCCAATGTCACGGTGGAAGATGCCCGTACCCTGGTCGTCACCGCCTGGGACAAGGCCATGGTGCAGGCCATCGAGCGCGCCATCCTGGAATCCGATCTCGGACTGAATCCCCAGACCGCCGGCACCGTGATCCGTATCCCGCTGCCAGCGCTGACCCAGGAGCGCCGGCGTGACCTCACCAAGGTAGTCAAGTCCGAGGCCGAACAGGCCAAGGTCGCCGTGCGCAACATCCGGCGCGATGCCATTTCTGATTTGAAAGACCTGCTCAAGGAAAAGGAAATTTCCGAGGACGACGATCGCAAGGGACAAGAGGATGTGCAGAAGCTCACCGATGCGCATGTGAAGAAGATCGATGAGCTCGTCGGTGCCAAGGAACAAGAGATCATGGCTGTCTGATGACGTGACGGACCTGCCCTCCAGTCCCGTCGGCTTGCCGCGCCATGTGGCCATCATCATGGATGGCAATGGTCGCTGGGCCAAGCAGCGCAACCTGCCGCGAATCGCCGGACATCGGGCAGGTGTGGAGAATGTGCGAGCGCTGGTGCGCCGTTCGGCCGAAGTCGGTGTCGAGGTCCTCACGCTGTTTGCGTTCAGCAGCGAGAACTGGCGCCGCCCGCCACTGGAAGTACGGCTGTTGATGGATCTCTTCGTGATGGCGCTGGACCAGGAGGCGCAGAAACTTCACGAAAACCAGGTGCAGCTGAGAGTCATCGGTGACCGCAGCCCGTTCCCCCGGAAACTCCAGGACAGCATCGCCGCGGCGGAGGCGCTCACCCGCCACAACCGCGGGCTCAAGCTCGTGATTGCCGCCAACTACGGGGGCCACTGGGACATCACCCAGGCGACCCGCCAACTGGCCGCAGCCGTGAAGGCCGGTACCCTCGACCCCGCGCAAATCACGCCGCAGCATCTGGCCGGATTTCTCAGTACGGCAGATCTGCCGGACCCTGACCTGTTCATCCGCTCCGGTGGAGAACAGCGCATCAGCAATTTCCTGCTGTGGCAGCTTGCCTATACGGAGTTCTTCTTCACCGAATGTCTCTGGCCTGATTTCGACCAGGAGGAATACGACCGGGCGCTGGCGAGCTTCGGTGGGCGGCAGCGGCGGTTCGGCATGATCGGTGAACAACTCGAAGCGGCGCATGGGCGGGAGACCGCAGCGCCCATCGACTGACGCGATCCTGCATGATCGGCGCGCGCGCATCCTCCACGCCAACCGCGGGCGGCTTGTGGACCCGCGTGCGGACGGCAGCGCTTTTGACGGCATCTCTGGCCGGGCTGCTCGCGCTGGGGTACACCCCGCTCATCGCCCTGGTCTTTCTTTTGATTGTGACCTGCGCTGCGGCGGAGTGGGCGGCCTTGGCTGGTCCGGCCTCACGCAGGCGACGCGTGCTTTTCACCGCCTTTGTGCTTGCCTGCAGTCTGGCTGCGCTCATCTTGCCGCTGCGCTGGCAGTTGAATCTGCTGGTCATCGCGACTGCCTTCTGGGTACTGGCCCTCGGATTGCTGTGGCGGGTGCAGTGCACGGAGGGCAAGCTCCCAGGCGGGTCCACGGGATGGTTGGTGGCCGGCATGCTGGCCCTCGTGCCAGCTTTCCTGGGGGCGGTGCTGCTGCAGGATCTCGACCCTTGGTTGCTGCCACAGGTGTTCCTGCTTGTCGTGACTGCAGACACCGCGGCCTATTTCGGGGGCCGCGCCTGGGGGCGGGCGCGGCTCGCGTCCCGCATCAGCCCGGGCAAGACCTGGGCCGGTGTCTGGTCGGCGTTTTGTGCGGTGCCCTTGGCAGCAATCCTTTTCAACCAGCTACCGGTTCATGCACCGCTCACGGCCTGGCAGGCCGCCGCAGTGGCCGGTGTCATCGTGCTCAGCGCCATCACCGGGGATCTGCTCGAGAGCCTGTTCAAGCGACAGGCCGGAGCCAAGGACAGCGGCACCCTGCTGCCCGGCCATGGCGGGATCCTCGACCGTATCGACAGCCTGCTCGCGGCCGCGCCGGTATATGCTCTCATCCATCTGCTCAGGGCTGACTTTCAATGATTGGTATCACCATCCTCGGTTCCACCGGCACCATCGGCGTCAACACGCTGGATGTGGTAGCCAGAGAACCCGGCCGTTTCCGTGTCGTGGCCCTGACGGCCAATCGCAACGTCGAGGGCCTGCTTGCACAATGCCGGCAATGGCGGCCCCCGTTTGCCGTGATGGTGGAGGCCCGTGCCGCGGCTGAACTGCGCGCCGCACTGCGGGCAGAGGGACTGCCTACCGAAGTGCTGGAAGGGGAGGCCGGGCTGATCGAAGTCGCTGCGCACCCGGAGACCCACTACGTGATGGCCGGGATCGTGGGTGCCGCCGGGCTGATGCCCAATCTCGCCGCCGCGCGTGCCGGCAAGCGCCTGATGCTCGCCAACAAGGAATCCCTGGTGATGTCGGGACAGCTCTTCATGGACGCGGTCCGCGCGAGCGGGGCGGAGCTGCTGCCAATCGACAGCGAGCACAACGCGGTATTCCAGTGCATGCCGGGGGATTTCTCCCGCGGACTGCCGCAGGTGGGCGTCAATCGCATTCTGCTCACTGCGTCCGGCGGACCGTTCCGCACCCGCGATGCAGCCGGTCTGATGTCCGTGACGCCGGACGAGGCCTGTGCCCATCCGAAATGGGTAATGGGGCGCAAGATTTCCGTGGACTCGGCCACCATGATGAACAAGGGGCTCGAGATCATCGAGGCCTGCTGGTTGTTCGGAACCGGACAGGAAAACATCGAGGTCGTG
>JBDLQR010000186.1:0-11940 GCA_039800485.1 Pseudomonadota bacterium | reverse complement strand
GATGGTGGAGCAGTTGGGATTGGCGATGATGCCCCGGTTGCGATACTGGGCAATCGCCCCCGGATTGACCTCCGGCACGACCAGCGGAATGTCATCGTCGTAACGGAACTGGGAGGTGTTGTCGATCACCACGCACCCGGCCTCGGCGGCCTTGGGCGCAAAGACCTTGGACACGGAAGCGCCTGGCGAGAAAAGGCCGATCTGCACATCGCTGAAGTCGAAGGTGTTCAGATCCTTCACCTGCAGATGAGTGCCCGCAAAGGGGATGCGGGTGCCGGCCGAACGTTCGCTCGCAACGGCGAAGACCTTGTCGACCGGGAATCTGCGCTGTTCGAGGATGGAAAGCATGGTCTCGCCGACCGCACCGGTCGCGCCTACCACCGCCACATTGAATTTTCTGCTCATGTCGGGAATTTCCTGCAGATCAGCCGCCGAGCGCGGCCACCACCTTGTTGCCCATTTCCTGTGTACCGACCAGCTGTGTGCCGGGCGCGTGGATATCCGCCGTCCTGAAACCGTCGGCGAGCACCTTGGACACAGCCTGCTCCACGCGATCGGCATGCGCCGTCTCGCCCAGCGAATAGCGCAGCATCATGGCCAGTGACAGGATGGTGGCCAGCGGATTGGCGAGGTTACGTCCCGCGATATCCGGCGCCGAGCCGTGGATGGGTTCGAACATGCCTTTGTTGTCCGCATTCAGTGACGCCGAGGGCAGCATGCCGATCGAACCCGTCAGCATGGACGCCAGATCGGACAGGATGTCACCGAAAATATTGCCGGTGACCATCACATCGAACTGCTTCGGTGCCCGCACGAGCTGCATCGCTGCATTGTCCACATACATGTGGGTGAGGGTCACATCCGGATATTCGCGCGCCACGTCAGTCACGATCTCGCGCCAGAATTCAGTGGCCTCCAGCACGTTCGCCTTGTCCACGGAACACACCTTGCGACCACGCAGCAGGGCTGCACGGAAGGCGGAGTGGGCAATGCGCCGAATCTCGCGTTCGGTGTAGATCATGGTGTTGTAACCGAAACGCTCACCTGCGGCGTTGGTCTCTATGCCCCTTGGTTTGCCGAAATAGATGTCCCCGGTGAGCTCGCGCACGATCATCAGGTCGAGACCCTCCACGACTTCCGGCTTGAGCGTGGAGGCGGCGGCGAGGGCAGGGTAGAGGACGGCTGGCCGCAGGTTGCAGAACAGATCGAGCCCCGAACGCAGCCGCAACAGTCCGCGTTCCGGACGACGGTCACGTTCTATGGCATCCCATTTGGGCCCACCGACTGCGCCCAGCAGGATGGCGTCCGAGGCTCGCGCGAGGCTCATGGTGGCTTCCGGCAAGGGATCACCACTGGCATCCACTGCGCAGCCGCCCATGAGTGCATTCTCCACCTCGGCCTTGAGGCCGAAGCGCGTGCGCAGTGCATCGAGGACACCGGTGGCGGCGCCGACGATTTCCGGCCCGATTCCGTCACCTGCCAGCAGGAGAATCTTGTGCGACATCTGGATGCTTCCGGCCCTTGGGAAAAAGGTCGCAAAGGATAACGCACTCGTGCGGCACTGCGATACCGATGCCGCCCTGCGCGCCCATTCCCTATACTGTGCTCCGCTTTTCCACCCGGCCGCTCCGCATGAATCCCGGTCTTTCCCGACTCCAGCCGTATCCCTTCGAACGACTCGCAGAGCTGCGCAAGGATTTGCCTCACACGCACGCACTGTCCCCCATCAACCTGTCGATCGGGGAGCCTCAGCACCCCACCCCCGCACTGGTGCGTGAGGCGCTCGTCGCCGCCTTGGAGGGCACGGCCAGGTACCCTGCGACCAAGGGCGAGCCCATGCTCAGGCAAACCATCTCCAGCTGGTTGTCGCGCCGCTTCGGGCTTCCGTCCACGGCGGTCGACGCGGAGCGGATGGTTCTGCCCGTGAATGGCACGCGCGAGGCCCTGTTTGCGATCGCCCAAGCCCTGGTGCCGCGCAGCGCAGCGCGGGACGCGGTCCTCATGCCGAATCCGTTCTATCAGATCTATGAGGGTGCGGCGTTGCTCGCCGGCGCAGAGCCCGTATTCATGCCCTGCCCGGCTGACCAAGGCTTCCTGCCGGACGTGGAGGCCTTGCCCACAGCACTGCTTGATCGCTGCAGCCTGATGTATGTCTGCACGCCATCGAATCCGGCGGGCTCGGTGATGTCCCGCGAGCGGCTGGTGGCGCTGCTCGACTTGGCCGACCGCCATGATTTCGTGGTGGTGTCCGATGAATGCTATTCCGAGCTCTACCTCGATGAGTCGGCGCCTCCGCCAGGCCTGCTGGAAGCGGCGTGGCACAGTGGCCGACAGGACTTCCGACGGTGCCTCGTGATGCACAGCCTGTCCAAACGTTCCAACTCGCCAGGCCTGCGCTCAGGCTTCGTGGCCGGCGACCCCCGCCTCATCGCAAGCTTTCTGAAATACCGCACCTACCATGGCTCTGCCATGCCTCTGCACGTGCAGGCGGCCAGCGTCGCCGCCTGGCGTGATGAAGCGCATGTGGTCGAGAATCGCGCGCTCTATCGCGCCAAGTTCAGCGCGATGGCGGAGATCCTGCACGACTGTCTGCCACTCACGCTGCCGGCCGGTGGGTTCTATCTGTGGCCCGAATTTCCGGTGGATGATCTGGAAATGTGTCGCCTGCTCATCCGCGAGGCCAACGTCACCACCCTGCCCGGGCAATTCCTGGCCCGCACGGTGGATGGACACAATCCCGGACGCAATCGTCTGCGCATCGCGCTGGTCGCCGAACAGCCCAGTTGCGTGGAGGCGGCCCATCGCATTCGCAATGTCATGCAGAAACTTTGAACAGGAGCTCCCATGCAGGATCTTGAAAACATCATCAATGACGCCTTCGAACGCCGTGCGGATCTCACGCCGGCAAGTGCTGCGGACCGGGAGCGCGCCGCGGTGGAGGAAACCCTCTCACGCCTGGAGGCGGGCACCTTGCGCGTGGCCGAGAAGCGTGGCGACACCTGGCATGTCAACGAGTGGGCCAAGAAAGCGGTGCTGCTGTCCTTCAGGCTGCACGACAACCAGGTCATGGAAGCCGGCAATACGCGATATTTCGACAAGGTTCCGCTCAAGTTTGCCGGCATGTCGGACGCCGATTTCCGGCGCATCGGCGCCCGGGTAGTACCGCCGGCCACCGTGAGACGCGGCTGCTTCATCGGCAGCGGTGTGGTGCTCATGCCGAGCTACGTCAACATCGGTGCCTTCGTGGACAACGGGACCATGGTGGATACCTGGGCAACCGTCGGTTCCTGTGCCCAGATCGGCAAGAACGTGCATCTCTCCGGTGGCGTAGGGATTGGTGGCGTGCTGGAACCCTTGCAGGCTTCACCGACCATCATCGAAGACAACTGCTTCATCGGTGCACGCTCCGAGATCGTGGAGGGCGTGATCGTGGGCGAAGGCTCGGTGATCTCCATGGGCGTGTACATCGGCCAGAGCACGAAGATTTACGATCGCGCCACCGGCGAAGTGAGTTACGGCCATGTGCCACCGGGCTCGGTGGTTGTGTCCGGCAACCTGCCGGCTGCGGATGGCAGCCACAGCCTGTACTGCGCGGTGATCGTGAAGCGCGTGGATGCGCGCACCCGGGAGAAGGTCGGGATCAACGAATTGCTGCGGAATATCTGACTCTTTCGCCAGCACGCTGCCCGCAGATCCCGGCGGGCAGCCAACACACCTCAGCCAAGGCAACGCCGAAGAACTGCGCGGCGAAGAAAGGCGCGGTCGCCTCAGGCCAGAGCCGCGCGCACGACATCCGCCAACTCGTGCACGACCTCGTGGACGAGGGTCGCGTCCCGGCCCTCGGCCATCACCCGGACCACGGGTTCGGTGCCCGAAGGTCGCAGCAACACCCTGCCTGCATCACCCAGCCGCGCCTCTGCCGCGCGAACACCACGCACTACGCCCTCGTGGGCCATGATGTCCTCGCGTCGCGAAAGGCGCACGTTGACCAGCACCTGCGGCAGCTTGGTCATGCCGCGCTTGAGCTCGGCGAGCGTGCGCCCGGAGTGGATCATGGCTTCCAGCACCTGAAGCGCCGAGATGATGCCATCGCCGGTGGTGGTGAGATCGAGGCAGATGATATGGCCGGAGGACTCGCCACCCAGGGTCCAACCGCGGGCGGTCAGGATTTCCATGATGTAGCGGTCACCGACTTTCGCCCGGACGAGTTCCAGTCCCACCTCGCGCAGTGCGAGTTCCAGACCGAGATTGCTCATGTGAGTGCCGACCACCGCACCCTGCAGACGGTCGAGCTGCTGGCGATGCCGCGCGACCACGTAGGTGATCTCGTCGCCATCGACGATCTCGCCGAGCGCATCGACCATGATCAGCCGGTCGCCATCCCCGTCGAGTGCGATCCCCACGTCCGCGCCCGCCGCAAGCACAGCCTGGCGCAGCGCCTCGGGCGCGGTCGCGCCAAAGCCTGCATTGATGTTGAACCCGTCCGGTCGGTTGCCGATGACGCTCACGTCCGCACCCAGTTCCTCGAGCACTGCGGGCGCGATGTGGTAGGTCGCCCCGTGCGCGCAATCAACCACCACCTTCAGGCCCTGCAAGGTGGAACTGATACCGAGCGTGCTCTTGCAGAACTCGATGTAACGCCCGGCGGCATCAGTCACGCGGTGGGCCTTGCCCAGTTCGCGCGAGGTGACGGTCCTGAAGGGCGCTTCGAGCTCTGCCTCGATCATGGCTTCGACCTCATCCGGCAGCTTGTGCCCGGTGGATGAGAAGAACTTGATGCCGTTGTCTTCGAAGCCGTTGTGCGAAGCGCTGATGACGATACCCGCATTGGCGTGAAAGGTGCGGGTGAGGTAGGCGATGCCGGGGGTCGGCATGGGCCCGAGGAGGTGGATGTCCACGCCTGCTGCGGAGAGCCCGGCTTCCAGTGCGGACTCGAACATGTAACCGGAGACCCGGGTGTCCTTGCCGATGAGCACTTTGGGGCGCGTCGTGCAGCCATGCGAGAGCACTCGTCCGGCTGCACCGCCGAGCTTCATCACGAAGTCGGGCGTGATGGGCGCTTCCCCTACCCTGCCCCGAATGCCGTCCGTACCAAAAAACCTTCGGATGGCTGATGCCATGCAATCCCCCCCTCACGGCGAGGGCCGCCCCCGCGACCCTCGTGACTGGCAGCTCAGCCCTGGCTGGGCGCCGGACCGCCGATAGGTCCTTCCTGTCCACCCGCCGCATCAGCAGCCGGCGGCGCCGAGGAGGCCCCCGGTGTGCTGCCCCGACCCTCGTCATCCCAACCCTGGGGCGCTCGCGGCACGCGGCCTTCCATGATGTCGTCAATCTGGTCGCTGTCGAGGGTTTCGTACTTGACCAGGGCATCGGCCATGTTGTGGAGCTTTTCAAGGTTGGTCAGCAGGATCGAGCGGGCATGCGCGTAGTTGCGGTCCACGATGCTGCGGACTTCCTCGTCGATCACGCTGGCGGTGCTGTCGGACACCATCTTGTGCTGGGTCACGGAGTGGCCGAGGAAAACCTCGCCCTCGTCATCACTGTAGGTCATCGGGCCGAGACGCTCGGAAAGACCCCAGCGCGTGACCATGTTGCGGGCAATGTCGGTCACCCGCTCGATGTCATTGGAAGCACCTGTCGTGACCATGTCCTTGCCGAACACGATTTCCTCTGCGAGCCGCCCGCCGAAGAGGCTTGCGATCTGGCTTTCCAGGCGTTCCTTGCTGTAGCTGAGCCGGTCTTCCTCCGGCAGGAACATCGTCACCCCCAGCGCGCGGCCGCGCGGGATGATGGTCACCTTGTAGACCGGGTCATGCGAAGGCACGGTACGCCCGACGATCGCATGGCCGGCCTCGTGGTAGGCCGTGAGTTTCTTCTCGGACTCGCTCATCACCATGGAGCGCCGTTCGGTGCCCATCATGATCTTGTCCTTGGCGCGCTCGAACTCCTCCATGCTCACCAGGCGCTTGTTGCCGCGGGCGGCGAACAGCGCAGCCTCGTTCACGAGGTTGGCGAGATCGGCCCCCGAAAAGCCCGGGGTGCCGCGCGCGAGGATGCCGGGCTTCACGTCATCCGCAATCGGCACCTTGCGCATGTGGACTTTGAGGATTTGTTCCCGGCCGCGCACATCCGGCAACGGCACGACGACCTGGCGATCGAAGCGGCCGGGACGCAGCAGTGCAGGGTCGAGGACATCGGGACGATTGGTCGCCGCGATCACGATGATGCCTTCGTTGCCTTCGAACCCGTCCATCTCCACCAGCAGCTGGTTGAGGGTCTGTTCGCGCTCATCGTGGCCACCGCCGAGGCCCGCGCCACGGTGGCGGCCGACGGCATCGATTTCGTCGATGAAGATGATGCAGGGGGCGTGCTTCTTGGCCTGCTCGAACATGTCTCGCACACGCGAGGCACCCACGCCGACGAACATTTCGACGAAGTCAGAACCGGAGATGGTGAAGAACGGAACCTTGGCCTCGCCCGCAATCGCCTTGGCGAGCAAGGTCTTGCCGGTGCCGGGCGGGCCCACCATCAACACACCACGCGGAATCTTGCCGCCGAGCTTCTGGAACTTGCCCGGGTCACGCAGGAAATCGACCAGCTCCTTCACTTCTTCCTTGGCTTCCTCCACACCTGCCACGTCGTTGAACGTGATCCGCACCTGATCCTCGCTCAGCATGCGGGCGCGGCTCTTGCCAAAGGAGAGCGCACCACGGCCACCGCCGCCGCCCTGCATCTGGCGCATGAGATAGACCCACACCCCGATCAGGAGCAGGAAGGGGAACCAGGAGATGAAGATCTGCATCAGCAGACCCTGGCGCGCCGGCGGCTGAGCCTCGATGCGCACCTTGTTATCCAGCAAAAGACCGATCAGCGCACCGTTGTCCGTCTCCGGGCTGTAGGTGAACAGCCGTGATCCATCCTGCAATTCCATCTCGATGGCGGGCCCATCCAGTGTCACCCGGGCGACCTGGCCGCTTTTCACCGACGAGATGAAATCCGAGTAATCCAGGGGACGCGTCACACCGTGACGTGGCGCGAAGTTCTGGAACACCAGCATGAGCACCAGTGCGATGACGGCCCACAGTGCGAGGTTTCTTGCCATTGTGTTACCTAATCCTCTCGTTGCGGTCTGGCAACGGTTCAGGGATGACGAACGTGCTTCCCAGCGTGGCCCACTATAGCCGAAATCCGGTCGCCACCAGGTAGAACTCCCGCGACTGGCTGCGGGAGGCGGCTGGCTTGCGCCTGGCGATGGCCGCGAAATGCTGCCTCGCCTCGCGCACGAAGACTTCGGTGTCGTTGTGCTGGAAGAGCTTGATCACCATAGTCCCCCCATCCCGCAGAAAGTTCTGCGCCAGATGCAGGACCTGCTCGGCCAGCAGCACGGAGCGCGCCTCGTCCACGGCGCGTATCCCTGTCAGATTGGGGGCCATGTCCGAAATCACAAGGTCTACGGCCCGCTCTCCCAGTGCCGCCCGGATTTCTTCTTCAACTTGCGCCTCAGTGGCATCGCCACGGATGAAAGTCACGCCGGGCAGGGGCTCCATGGGGAGAATATCGACCGCGACCACCAGCCCCTGAGGCCCGACCATGGGCGCGACCACCTGACTCCATCCTCCCGGGGTGGCGCCCAGATCAAGTACCACCTGGCCTTGTTTCAGCAAACGGTCTCTGGCGAGCAGCTCTTCGAGCTTGAAGGCTGCGCGCGAGCGCAGGCCCGCCTGCTCGCGCCGCCTGACGAAAGGGTCGGTGGATTGCGTCCGGTACCAGCGATTACTGGAGCTGCGGCGGGACATGCGTGTGACGGGCGGGTCCGGCGCGGGATGCGCTCAGACGTACTCGACCGAGAGGACTTCGTACTCGGCAACCCCGTTGGGAACCTGAATGGTGACTTCATCACCCGCCTGCTTGCTGATCAGGCCGCGCGCCACCGGGGAGTTGATGGACACGAGACCTCCTTTGATGTCGGCCTCATCCTCGCCCACGATGCGATAGGTGACTTCTTCTTCGGTGTTCAGGTTGAGCAGCTTCACCGTGGCGCCGAACACCACGCGGCCATTGGCATTGACCTTGGTGACGTCGATGATTTCAGCATTAGCAAGCTTGCCTTCGATTTCGGCGATGCGCCCCTCGGAGAAGCTCTGCTGCTCGCGGGCAGCATGGTATTCGGCGTTCTCCTTCAGATCTCCAAGCGCACGCGCCTCTGCAATGGCATTGGTGATGCGCGGACGGTCCACGGTTTTCAGCCTGTGCAGTTCCTCGCGCAAGCGTTGTGCGCCGACCACCGTCATGGGTGATTTGC
This sequence comes from Pseudomonadota bacterium, assembly GCA_039800485.1. Classification (GTDB taxonomy): domain Bacteria; phylum Pseudomonadota; class Gammaproteobacteria; genus CAIKBL01. The sequence goes on along the minus strand of JBDLQR010000186.1, from coordinate 3,638 downwards.
TCATTGTTCCAAATCCTTGTGCAACTGCTGGAGCCTGCGTACCTGCTCCTCCCTCGGCGCAGCCAGGGCCATCACTGCCGCAGTCGCGCCTGCCATGGTCGTAGTGTAGGCAATCTTGTGTTGCAGGGCACTGCGGCGGATTGCGAAAGAGTCGGCAATTGCGAGCTCGCCCTCGGTCGTGTTGATGATGAAGTCGACACCACCGTTCTTGATGAGATCAACGATGTGCGGCTGTCCCTCGAGGACCTTGTTGACCGCCTGACAGGCAATCCCGGCGTCCTGCAGGGCGCGTGCCGTGCCGCGGGTGGCAATGATGTTGAAGCCGGCGTCAGCCAGTTCGCGCGCCAGCCGTGTGGCCTGGGCCTTGTCGCGCTCGCGCACGCTGATGAAGGCGGTGCCCCCCACCGGCAGTGTCATGCCGGCGCCCTGCTGGGACTTGGCGAACGCTTCGCCGAAGGTCACGCCGATGCCCATGACTTCGCCGGTGGATTTCATCTCGGGTCCGAGCAGAGGGTCCACACCCGGGAACTTCACGAAGGGGAAGACAGCTTCCTTGACCGAGAAATAGTCGGGAACCCGCGCGACGGGACTGCCTTGGGCGTCCAGCGATTGACCAATCATGCACAGGGCGGCGATGCGTGCCAGCGGCAGCCCGATCGCCTTGGACACAAACGGCACGGTGCGTGAGGCACGCGGATTGACCTCGAGCACATAGATCTGCTCGCCCTGGATGGCGAACTGCGTATTCATGAGCCCGACCACGCCAAGCCCCTTGGCCATGACTTCCACCTGTCGGCTCAACTCGGCCTGGATTCCGGCTGAAAGGGTATGCGGCGGCAACGCACAGGCGGAGTCGCCGGAATGGATGCCCGCCTGTTCGATGTGTTCCATCACCCCGCCGATGAGCACCCGCTGGCCATCACACAGTGCGTCGACATCGACTTCTATCGCGTGATCGAGGAAGTGATCGAGCAGCACCGGTGAGTCGTTGGAGACCGCCACCGCCTGACGCATGTACTGGGCGAGCTGGGATTCGTTGTACACGATTTCCATCGCACGCCCACCGAGCACATAGGAAGGTCTCACGACCAGCGGATAGCCGATCTCGGCCGCCGCGGCGAGCGCCGCTTCGGCGGAGCGGGCGGTCCGGTTGGGTGGCTGGCGCAGGCCCACCTCGGACAGGAACTTCTGGAAACGCTCGCGATCCTCGGCGAGATCGATCGAGTCGGGTGAAGTGCCGACGATCGGCACTCCAGCCTCGGCAAGGGCCCGCGAAAGCTTCAGCGGTGTCTGGCCGCCGAACTGGACGATGACCCCGAAAGGTTTCTCGAGGGCACAGATCTCGAGTACGTCCTCCAGGGTCAAGGGCTCGAAATAGAGGCGATCGGAAGTGTCGTAGTCGGTGGAAACCGTCTCGGGGTTGCAGTTGACCATGATGGATTCGAGCCCCGCCGCGCGAATCGCGAGCGAAGCCTGCACGCAGCAGTAATCGAACTCGATGCCCTGCCCGATGCGGTTGGGCCCTCCGCCGAGCACGATGACCTTCTTGCGATCCGATGGCCTGGCCTCACATTCCTCCTCGTAGGTGGAGTACATGTAAGCCGTGGTGGCATCGAATTCCGCCGCACACGAATCGACGCGCTTGTAGACCGGGCGGATGCCGAGCGCATGCCGATGGGTGCGGAAAGCGGATTCCGGCACGCCCAGCAGTTTCGCCAGACGCGCGTCCGAGAAACCCTTGCGCTTGAGACGGCGGACGGTGGCGGCATCGAGTGCAGCGAGTGTGCCGGCGCGGACGGCGGCCTCCTCACGGATGAGATCCTCGATCTGCACCAGGAACCAGCGGTCGATGTGCGTGGCCTCGAAGACCTCCTCCAGCGACATGCCATGCCGGAAGGCATCCCCCACGTACCAGATGCGCTCGGAGCCTGCCTGGGTCATTTCGCGCACCAGCTTGCCGCGATCGCTCGCGGCATCCCCGCGCAGTTTTTCATCCAGGCCGGTCGCACCGGTCTCTAGGCCCCGCAGCGCTTTCTGGAAGGACTCCTGGAAGGTGCGTCCGATGGCCATCACCTCGCCCACGGATTTCATCTGGGTGGTGAGGCGGTCCACTGCCTGCGGGAATTTCTCGAAGGTGAAGCGCGGAATCTTGGTGACTACGTAGTCGATGGTCGGCTCGAAGGACGCTGGCGTGGCGCCGCCCGTGATTTCGTTGGCAAGTTCATCCAGCGTGTAGCCTACCGCCAGCTTGGCGGCGACCTTGGCGATCGGGAATCCAGTTGCCTTGGACGCCAGAGCGGAAGACCGTGACACGCGCGGATTCATCTCGATGACGACCATGCGACCATCGTCCGGATTGATCGCGAACTGGACGTTCGAGCCCCCGGTCTCCACCCCGATCTCGCGCAGCACCGCGAGCGAGGCGTTGCGCATGATCTGGTATTCCTTGTCGGTGAGCGTCTGTGCGGGCGCCACGGTGATGGAGTCGCCCGTGTGGATACCCATGGGATCGAGATTCTCGATCGCGCAGATGATGATGCAGTTGTCGTTGCGGTCGCGCACGACTTCCATCTCGTACTCTTTCCACCCGAGCACGGACTCCTCAACCAGCACCTCATGCACCGGAGACGCATCGAGTCCGCGGGTCACGATCTCGGCAAATTCCTCACGGTTATAGGCAATACCGCCACCGGTTCCACCGAGTGTGAAAGAGGGCCGGATGATGACCGGAAAACCGAGCGCCACCTGCGCTTTTTCGGCTTCATCCAGGGTATGCACCACCGAGGCCGCGGGCGTGGCGAGGCCGATGCGGGTCATGGCCTGACGGAACTGCTCGCGATCCTCCGCCATCTCGATGGCGCGTTCCGCAGCCCCGATGAGCTTGACGTTGAATTTTTCGAGCACGCCTTCCCGCGCCAGATCGAGTGCGCAGTTCAAGGCCGTCTGTCCACCCATGGTCGGCAGCAGCGCATCCGGCCGCTCGACCTCGATGATCTTTGCCACCGTCTCCCAGCGCACCGGCTCAATATAGGTCGCATCCGCAGTTTCCGGGTCCGTCATGATGGTGGCCGGGTTGGAGTTCACCAGCACGATGCGGTACCCCTCCTTGCGCAGCGCGCGGCAGGCCTGGGTGCCCGAATAATCGAACTCGCAGGCCTGACCGATGACGATGGGCCCGGCGCCCAGGATGAGGATGCTCTGTATGTCTTTGCGTTTGGGCATGGCTGTCGGGAACTCGCGTTCAGGCGTTGCGGTGTCGACGCATCAGGTCGATGAACTGGTCAAAGAGCGGCTGCACGTCGTGTGGCCCCGGGCTGCCCTCGGGATGCCCCTGGAAGCTGAAGGCCGGCGCGCGGGTATGCGCGATCCCCTGCAGGGTGCGATCGAAGAGCGAACGATGGGTCGCGATCAGGGACTCCGGGAGGCTCGCCTCATCCACGGCAAAGCCATGGTTCTGGCTGGTGATGAGAACCTGCCCGGTGCGCAGATCCTGCACCGGATGATTGGCGCCATGGTGCCCGAATTTCATCTTGACGGTCCGTGCGCCACAGGCGAGCCCCAACAGCTGATGGCCCAGGCAGATGCCGAACAGTGGCGTGCCGGAGGCGAGAATTTCGCGGATGGACTCGATGGCGTAG
>JBDLQR010000185.1:0-4017 GCA_039800485.1 Pseudomonadota bacterium | reverse complement strand
GGCAATCACTCCCCGGAGCTCACGCTCCGGGGAGTGAAGTGTGCGATCAGAAGCGGACCCGCAGCCCCACCCAACCGCCGATAGGTGCGCCCACCCCCAGGAAATTCGGACTGTCGTTGGTGAGATTGGGCAGGATTTCGGTGGGGTCCTCACCAATCAGGCCAAAGCTTTCATAATCCGTATCGAACAGGTTGTTCACTTTGCCGAACATCTCCACGCGCTTGTTCACCCGATAGCTCATGCGCAGGTTGACGATGGCATAGCCGTCCACGGTCTCCAGCAGATTGGCTTCGTCCCCGCGTAGCACTTGGTCCGAGTTGTAGAGCACTTCGAGGCCAAGACGCACGCCCAGCGGCAAGGTGTAATCACCCCCCACCTTCAGTTGGTGGCGGGGAATGCCGGGCACGCGGTCGCCAGGCCGCACAGCGAGTTCACCCGCCGCGTCCGCATCCGGGTGATTGGGGCTCAGTACCGAGAACCCACTCTCAAAGGTGGCCGCCACATAACTGTAGGCCGTGAACCACTCCATCCCGTACAGATCGCCAGCCAAGCCGAGCTCCATGCCCTGGCGGCGGGTCTTGTCCACGTTGTCGAAGAGCCCCGTGTTGCGCCCCGTGGACTGGAAGATGATGTCGTCGTGGTTGGTGGTGCGGAAGTAGCCGAGACGATACTCGACCCGCTCCCCGAGCATACCGCGCAGACCCGCCTCCACGCCCTTGGCGACCACCTGATCAAGCGGCGGATCCGCCAGGAAGGCATTCGGCAGGCGACATTCAAATTCGATGTCATCCGGATCTTCGCCATCCTCGATGGCAATCCGGCGAGCCACTTCGAACACACCTTCGTTGCAGGCCAGTTCGATTGGCGTGGGGGCGCGTGAGGACTCGCTGTAGCTCGAATAGAGCGTTGCCTCGTCCGTCACGGCCCAGGTCGCACCCACCGTCGGGTTGAAGCGGCTGAAATTGTGATCCCCGTTCAGCTCACGGCGCTCGCCGGAGCGGTCACGCAGACGAATGTCCGTGTCGTTGTAACGCCCACCGAAAGTCACGGTGAAGGAGTCAGTCAGGGCCAGGTTGTCCATGAAGTAGAAACTCCAGGTGCGGGTAGCGGTCTTCACGCTGGTGGCGTACTCATCCACGAAGCTGCCGACACCGAGGCCCGCCGTACTGCGGGTGACCGGGTCGAGCCGGGCCAGCTCGACATTGGCATCGAAGTCCGCCTCGCCCTTGAAGAAGCTGCCGCCCACCACCAGGTAGTTGTCGCGATTGAACAGCGGCTGGGTAAAGGTCAGCTGCACATCGCTGCCGTAAGTTTCCTGCGCGCGGGTGCTGCGGTTGTTGATGGCCTCGTCGGAGAGGATTCCGGTGCCTGAGAGCTCCGCCGAGATGTCCTCCACATTGAAGGCCTCAGGGTCACCTGCCAGGCCATTGAGAATGTTTTCCAGATCTTCGGGGTCTGAGGCATTGAGCGCATTGCCATCGCAGATATCGTCATCGTCCACGCCGAGGGCCTCGACCGCATCCTCGTCCAGCTCCTCGATCAGAAAGTTGCCACTGCCCAGGCCGCACTCGACGAACTCCGAGCCATCTCCGTTGAAGGAACTGGTGCGCAGGTTACGGTAGAAGCCGTTGGCACCCACGGAGAGCACATCACTCAGATTGTGAGTCGCATCGAAGGTCACCGCATGCAGGCGGTTGTCAGTGATGTCCGGGGCGGTGAAGATGCTTTCACGATCCTGGGCAATGAGCCCCACGGGCGACGCACCGTTGCCGGTGAGGTTGGTATCCGCGTACTGATAGCTCAGGTTGGCCCCGCTGCGCTCGGCTCGCCACGACACGGACCCGTACAGGTTCAGTGCATCGGAGGGTGACAGATCCCGCCAGCCTTCTTCATCGAAATAGCTGACGTTGGCGTAGTAGCCGAAACTGCCATTGTTGCCACCACTCTCCGCGGTGGTCGTCACACGGTCAAAACTGCCACCTGACACTTCCCCACCATGCCCTTGGTAACTGAAGCCATCTTTCATGCGGATAGTGAGCGCGCCACCCAGGGTATTGAGGCCATACAAAGGATTGGCTCCACCGACCAGACTGATGCTCTGCACGGCAGACTCGGGAAGCAGGTCCCAGTTGACGGCGTCACCCAAGGGTTCATTCACGCGCACGCCATTCTGGTAAACAGACAAACCCATGGGCAGGCCGAGCAGCGGTGATGCCGAGTAGCCCCGGAACTGCACATCCGGCTGCAGAGGATTGTTCTGGGCGATGTTGGCAGACACGCTGCCGAGGTTCTGGGTGAGGTAGTCCGTCAGATCCAGACTCTGCGCGCGTTCCAGGGCATCGGCATCACCCGACTGAATGGCGAAAGGCAAGCGGTCTACTGCAAGTCCCAGGCCGAGGGCTGCGGGCGTAGGCGCCACCACGGTGATCTCTTCGTCAAAGCCGGCGCCCTCCGCCAACGCGACAGCGGGCAGCGCGGAGGCAATGGCGATGAGCGCGAGGGCGCGAGGCAGGCACTGGAAATCGCCGCGCGGCTGAAGTGGCGTGGGTAAGGGAGAACTTTGCATGGAAAACCTGCGGGGAGTCCGGGTGTTACGGGGGCCTGATTCTCGGACCCGCTCAGGAGGCGGCGCAACAGGGCAACGCGCCGCCCTGCATTAAAATCACATTAACAACACAGGCTCGGGGAGCCCGTCATCGAGTCCAGAGACGGGAATCGGGCTGGGCGGGATCTGACCGGAGGTGGGGCTCAGGCCTTGAGGAAGCCGTTGCGGATGGCGAGCCTGGCCATTTCAGCCGAGGTGCTCACACCGAGCTTGGCTTTGATCTGGGTGACGTAGTTGGCAATGGTCTTGGCACTCAGGGACAGTCGCTTGCCAATCTCCGCCACCGTGAACCCCTCGGCAATCATGCAGAAGATTTCGAACTCCCGAACCGAAAGCCCCGCGATGGGGGTCTTGTCGCCGCGGGTTTTCTGCAGGGCCAGGCGCTGCGCCACCGCGGGGTGCAGATAGACGTTGCCCGAGGCCACGGTGCGCACCGCCTCGAGAATGACATCGGTGTCGCTGGCCTTGCTCACGAAGCCGCGCGCGCCAGCCACCAGTGCCTGCTCCACGAACGCCACATGCTCATGCATGCTGAAAGCGAGGATGCGCGCATCGGGTCGCCGGCTGATGATGCGTCGGATGGCTTCCAGCCCGCCGATGCCCGGCATACCGAGGTCCATGACCGTCACATCCGGTGACAGCTTGGCGAATGACTTCACGGCGGCCTCGCCGTTGTCGGCCTCCGCCACCACCTGCAGGTCCGGCTGGCCATCGAGCACCTGCCGGTAACCTGCCCTGACGATGGCGTGGTCATCCACCAGAAATACTTTTGTCTTAGGCATTAACTACCTGGGGCGTTGGTTTTTTATTGCTTCCCCTCAATTGCATTATGAACGGCAGGTCTATTTACGCCTAGTGACATCCTCCTGAGTTTTTAGTGATTTTTTCCCGGGAATATTTCATTTTCCCGCACCGCAAATAACGCAGCGCAACATGCCCCGAATTATGGGGCGCGTCTGAGATACCAAACGTAAGTCGCCCATATCCAAAGCCTCATTCGGTGAGACGCGAACCCTCCGCAGAACATCCGTGTTTTGGTGCGGCGGGCGTGACTCTTCCAAAATCCTCTTCAATCCACTTGGGTGTTCCTTCGTTTTTCAGGAGTTTTTCTCTTAATAAAAGGAATAACTCATCCGCCGTGATGGCTTTTTTCCTCAGCCTGTCGCGCCTGAAAAGCGGCCTGCTTTTCTGGTGAGGCTTCAGCCTGGAATTTCTCGCGCCATTCGGCATAGGGCATCCCATAAATGAGAGAGCGCGCCGCCTCGTAATCCAGCGCATGTCCACGGGTTTCGGCTTCGGCGCGATACCACTTGGCAAGGCAATTCCGGCAAAAACCGGCCAGATTCATGAGATCGATGTTCTGCACTTCCGTGTGCTCACGCAGAAAGTCACGCAGGCGGCGGAAGGTGGCA
>JBDLQR010000184.1:0-6346 GCA_039800485.1 Pseudomonadota bacterium | reverse complement strand
AGCGGACATGGAAAGGTGTTTCAGTTTCCAGCGCCACCCGCGAGGGTGACGCGGCTGCCTTCTCCCGTGTAGATTGCGCCGGCCCGTGTGCAGACTCCGCAACCGGGCCCTTCCCTTTCATCCCCAAGGATTGCTGACCATGATGAGATTCCTCACCGCTCTTGCCCTCTGCACGACCCTCAGCGCGAGCATGGGCACTGCGCTCGCGCAGGAAGGGGCCGGCGTTGCCCTGGATTCCGAACAGAAGCGCATGAGCTATGCCATTGGCCTGACCACTGCCCAGAGCATCGCCCGGCAAGGGGTGGAGCTCGATCTGAATACCTTCATGCTCGGCATGCGCGATGCGCTGGACGGCTCCAAGCCGCGCCTCAGCCAGGAGGAATTCCAGACCGCACTTGGCAGCGCCACCAAATCGGTGAACGAGAGCCTGAAGAACCGGGCCAAGAACAACCTGGAGGCCGGACAGGCCTACATGGAAGCCAACAAGGGCAAAGAAGGCGTCATCACGCTCTCCAATGGCCTGCAGTACAAGGAGCTGCGCAAGGGAACCGGCAATCGCCCCAAGGCCAGTGACACCGTGGTGGTGCACTACGAAGGCAAGCTCATCGATGGCTCGGTCTTCGACAGCTCCAAGGAGCGCGGAGAGCCGGCGACGTTCCCGATCAACGGGGTGATCCAGGGTTGGCAGGAGATTCTGCCGCTGATGGCCACCGGCGCCCGCTGGGAGGTCGTGATTCCTCCGAAGCTCGCCTACGGCGTGCGGGGTGCCGGGGCGGGTATCGGCCCGAACGAGACGCTGGTCTTCGAAATCGAGTTGCTGGAAATCAAGCAGTAATCAAGCCTGCGCCGGCTGGCGCAGGGACTCCCGATCAAGGCCTGCAGTTGCCGCCTGCAGGCTTTGACCGACCACCGCGGCCCGCCAGCCCGCACGCAGGCGGGCCGGCATGCCGTCGATGAGCAGTTGCTCGAGATCGCGGCGCGTGGCAAGCACGGTCGGGCTTACCTTCAGTGACTCACCCTGGTTGCGCACCAGGTCCTGCAGTTCTCCCAGCACCCGCTGCCCGGCCTTGTTGAGCCGCCAGTTCACGACAGGCGCCGCCGCTGCAGGCCTTGGCTCAGCGAGCAGGGAAAGAAGTTCCGCAGCATGGCGCCGCAGGGTCGGTGCCGGCATTCCCGAAATGCGGGCCAGCGCGGCGGTGCTGTCCGGCAGGCGGCGCGCCACCTCCAGCAGCACGTCGTCCTTCATCAGCCAGCCGCGCGGAATATCTGCAGCCCTGGACTGCCGCTCGCGCCACTCAGCCAGCGCCCGGGCCACCGCCGCAACCTCTGCCGTTTGGGCCGAGAGTCCCTTGACCCGTCGCCAGGCTTCCTCGGGCACCTCCCCATCCGCTGAAAGCCCGAGCAATGGACCGGTTTCTTCCCACAGCCAGTCGAGCTTGCCCTGTTCCACGAGGGCCTGCTGCAGATGTCCGTAGAGAACCCCTAGATGCTGTACGTCTTCTTCTGCGTAGAGTATCTGTGCCTCGGACAACGGGCGTTGCGACCAGTCCGTGCGGGTCTGTGATTTATCGAGCGTGAGCCCGCAGTAGTGCTCGACCAGCCAGGCATAGGACACCTGATCCGGATGGCCGATGAGCGCGGCCGCGAGTTGGGTATCGAACAAGGGACCCGCGAGGTGCACTCCCGCAAAGTGCAGGGCCTCCAGATCCTGTCTCGCGGCGTGGATGATCTTCACCGGCCCGGAGCGGGCCAGGAACTCTGCCAAGGGCGCAAGGTCTGGAAGGGCAAGCGGGTCGATGACCGCGCTGAGTTGACCGGTGGCGAGCTGTATCAGGCACAGGCGCGGGTAATAAGTGCGCTCCCGCATGAACTCGGTGTCGAGTGCCAGCCAGGGTGCATCGGCCATGGCGGCCAGTACCTGCTGCAGACCCGCGGCATCGCAGACCCAATGGGGAGAAACGGAAGGCAAGGTCGGCATGGGGGACGGGCGCTGCAGGATTTCGGATACGCTACACTAGCCCCTATCCGGTTCCAAGCTCAGGGCCCTCCTCGCCCGGCACGCCGGCCCAGCATTACAGCGAGCACCATGAGCACAATTTCGCGCGCCGTCCTTCTTATTGCCTGTCTCGTTCCGCTCCTTGCCCAGGCCCTGGCGCCCACGGTGCCGGTGGAAGATCTGGTACCGAATCCGGAGCACCGGCGAGCCACCCGGCTCATCACCCACTTCATCGGCAACTACCACTACAAGCGGGCCGCGCTGGACGACGCGCTGTCCGAAACGATTTTCGAGAATTACCTGAAGGCCCTCGACCCGACCCGCAGCTATCTGCTGCAGTCGGATGTGCTCGAGTTTGGTGTGTTGTCCGAAGAGTTTGACGACGACCTCAGGAATTCCGATCTCAGCACTGCCTACGAGGTCTTCGTGCGCTATCGCCAGCGTGTGGACGAGCGCATCGCGCATGCACTTTCCTTGCTGGACAAACCGGCCGACTTCACAGTGGACGAGAGCTTCAATTTCAACCGTGAAGAGGCACCCTGGGCCAAGACCACAGAGGAGCTCGACGAGCTCTGGCGCAAGCGTGTGAAGAATGACTGGTTGTCACTGCGTCTGTCCGGCAAAAAGGACAAGGACATCGTCGAGACCTTGCGCAAGCGCTACCAGGGACTGACGCGGCAAACCGCTCAGTTCAACAGCGAAGATGTTTTCCAGACCTTCATCAATGCCTATACCACGGCCATTGATCCGCACACGGCCTACTTCTCGCCGCGCACCTCGGAGAACTTCAAGATCAGGATGAGCCTGTCACTGGAGGGCATCGGCGCCGTTCTGCAGAATGACAACGAATACACCGAAGTCCGTGAAGTGGTGCGCGGAGGACCAGCAGGCCTGAGCGGCAAGCTCAAGGCCGGCGATCGCATCGTCGGCATCGGCCAGGGCGTCAAGGGCGAAATGGCCGATGTGATCGGATGGCGGCTGGATGATGTGGTCGATCTCATTCGGGGCCCCAAAGGGTCCAAGGTACGGCTGGAGATCCTGCCCAAGGGTGCGGGTGCCGATGGCAAGACGCGGCAGATCACCTTGGTGCGCAACACCATCCAGCTGGAAGAACAGGCCGCACAGAAGAAGGTGCTCGAAGTGCCGCTGGAGGGCGGCAAGAAGGGCGGCAAGATCAAGCTTGGCGTAATCGAGGTCCCCACTTTCTACATGGATTTCGATGCGCGCATGGCCGGCGACGAGAACTACCGCAGCACCACCCGCGATGTGCGCAAGCTGGTGAAGGAGCTCATGGTCGAGAAGGTTTCCGGCATCGTGATCGATCTGCGCGCCAATGGTGGCGGTTCGCTGACCGAGGCCACCGAACTGACGGGACTGTTCATCGACACCGGTCCGGTGGTGCAGGTACGCAATTCGCAGGGGCGCGTGCAGATCGAGGAGGACACCGATGACGGTGTGGCCTACGACGGCCCGCTCACCGTGCTGGTGGATCGCAACAGCGCCTCCGCCTCGGAGATCTTCGCGGCCGCGATCCAGGATTACCGACGGGGTCTCGTGCTGGGCGAACCAACCTTCGGCAAGGGCACGGTGCAGAACCTGGTCGATCTCAACCGCTTCGACGAAGACGCCGGTGGCAAGCTGGGCCAACTGAAGGCGACGATCGCCCAGTTCTTTCGCGTCGAGGGGGACAGCACACAGCACCGGGGCGTGATTCCGGACATCGCCTTCCCCACCGGGCTCAGCAGTGAGGAGCAAGGTGAACGCGCGCTCGACCATGCCCTGCCCTTTGCGCGTATAGCGGCTGCCAAGTACCGCGTGCTGCCGGATGAAGAGCAGGCTCACGTGCCGCAGTTGCGCAAGCTGCACCAGCAGCGCGTGGCCACGGACTCGGCCTACCAGGCTTTGCTGGCACAGGAGCGTGCCGTACAGAAGGCTGCGGATGAAACCGAGATCTCGTTGCTGGAGAGCAAGCGACGCGAACAGCACGACAAGGCCCGGCGTGAACAGAACGAGAACGAGAACCGCATCCGTGCGGCGCATGGCCTGCCGCCGGTCGCCCTGAAGAACGGGGACGAGGAGGAAGAGGATCTCGCGGCTGAAAACGATGAAGAGGACAAGTACGACGTGGTGCTCGAAGAAGCCGGCAACGTACTGCGCGACCTGCTGCTGGTGACCGGCGCTGCACAGGGGCGTCTCGCGGAAGCCGCGTCTGCGGGCACAGTTCAGCCAGATCATGCGCACAGCGTTTCTCAGTGATACGCGCTTTCTGGATCACCTCACCGGCGAGGGGCATCCGGAGCGTCCCGCACGGATTGTGGCGACAGAAAGTCGCCTCGCTGGCCAGGCCTGGTTCGCGGAGCTGCCGCGGGTAGCGATTTCTCCAGCCATGCTGGAGCAGGTGGAAGCCCTCCACGATCTGACCTACATCCGTCGCGCGGAGGCCGTGTGCGGCTCCGGTGCGCCGTTTCTCGATACCCCTGATGTCGCCGTCTGCCCGGCCAGTTTCGAGGTTGCCCTGCTCGCAGCAGGCGCCGGACCGAGCATGGCGGAGGCGGTGCTGAAGGGCGAGGCAGACAATGCCTTCGCCCTCGTGCGTCCCCCGGGGCACCACGCCGAACACGCCGCCGCGATGGGCTTTTGCGTGTTCAACAACGTGGCTGTGCTCGCCCGTCACCTCCAGCGTGCGCACGGTCTGGACAAGATCGCCATCCTCGACTGGGACGTCCATCACGGCAACGGGACCCAGCACCTGTTCGAGGAAGATCCCTCAGTCTTCTACCTCAGCCTGCACCAGTATCCCTATTATCCCGGCACCGGCGCTGCGTCCGAGACCGGCACCGGCCGAGGCCGCGGTACGACATTGAACTGCCCGATGCCCGCAGGTGCCGGTGATTCGGCCTATGAACGCGCCTTCATGGAACAGATCCTTCCCGCGCTGGACCTGTATCGCCCGGAGGCCGTGATCATCTCGGCGGGTTTTGATGCCCATCGCGACGATCCTCTCGCCGATATCCAGTTGAGCACCGGCTGCTATCGCTGGATGACTCAGCGCATGCTTGAGGTGGCTGACCAGCATGCCGGTGGCAGGCTGTTCTCCTTGCTCGAGGGGGGCTATCACCTCGAACGTCTTGCGGAATGCGTGGAAGCGCATCTCGGCGTACTCAGCGGCCATCTCAAGGCCTGACTTTTCCGGCGCCTCCGGCGCAACTGCGCGCGGGAGGGGTGCTAGACTCCCGGCCTGTTCCTGCCTATCTCCGGGTGACGCTGAATGGCCTCCAGATTTGTCGTGATGCTGCTGATCGCAGGGGCCCTCTTTGGCGGCCTCGGCTACGCCAAATACCGCGAGATACAGGCCAAGGTGGCCAAATTTTCCGTGCCTCAGCCGCCTGCACCAGTGGCGGCGGTGGCTGCGCGCGAGGTGTCCTGGCCGCGCATCATCGTGAGCACCGGCAGCCTGACGGCCGTGCAGGACAGCTTCATCACCAACGAGGTTCCCGGCATCGTTGCCGCCATTCATTTTGATTCCGGGCAGGAAGTCGCCGCCGGCGCAGTGCTGGTGAGCCTCGATGCAACGGTCGATCTCGCCACCCTGGACGGACTCACGGCGGAACTTGAACTGGCGCGCCTCCAGCATCAACGTGCCAGCAAGCTCGTGAAGGACCGCACCTTGTCTCAGGCGGACTACGACGAGGTGCTCGCGAAGGAAACCCGCCTGCGGGCAGAGGTGGCCGCCCAGCAGGCCATCATCGCCAAAAAGACCCTGCGCGCGCCGTTTGCCGGCACGCTGGGGATCCGCCGTGTCGACCTCGGTGATTATCTTGCCGCCGGTTCAAGCGTGGTCTCGCTGCAGACGCTCTCCCCCATCTATCTCGACTCCTCCATCCCTGAGCGTTACATCGCGGAGCTGGCCACAGGCCAGGAGATCCTCATTCACTCGCAGGCTTATGGTGACGAGCGCTTCTCGGGCCGGCTCACTGCCATCGAGCCGGGTGCGGATCCCGCCACGCGCATGGTGCGCATCCGGGCCGAGTTCGCCAATACGGACAAGCGGCTGAGACCGGGGATGTTCGTTGATCTGGAACTCGTGCAGGAGGCCGCAGACAAGGCGCTCGCGCTGCCTGAGACCGCCATCAGCTACAGTCCTTACGGCAACTCGGTGTTCCTCATCAAGGAAACCGCGGACGGCCTCGTGGTTGAGAGAAAACCCGTGGAAACCGGTCAGGCACGTGCCGGTGAGGTGGCTGTGATCAAGGGACTCGCGGCTGGCGACAGGGTTGTCGCAGTGGGTCAGAACAAGCTGCGCAACGGCATGAAGGTTGCGGTGGTCGAAGACTCCACACTGCAGTCCGG
>JBDLQR010000183.1:0-4153 GCA_039800485.1 Pseudomonadota bacterium | reverse complement strand
CGCTTCCTGTTGCGCAAGATGCCGGGTGCGGGTGAACGCCAGAACCTGCTCTTCTCGGCCACCCTCAGTCATCGCGTGCTGGAACTCGCCTACGAGCACATGAACGACCCTGAGAAGCTGGTGGTGGAGACTGACTCGATCACTGCCTCCAATGTGCGCCAGTGTGTTTATTTCCCGGCAACCGAAGAGAAGATGCCGCTCCTGCTGGGCTTGCTCTCGAAGATCGATGGCAATCGCAGCATCGTGTTCGTTAACACCAAATACGGCTGTGAGCGCGTGGCACTGACCCTGGAGCGTGCGGGCTACAAGGTTGGCGTGCTTTCCGGCGATGTGCCGCAGAAAAAACGCGAGTCCCTCCTCGCCCGCTTCGTGCGCGGTGAACTCAACATGCTGGTGGCTACCGATGTCGCCGCACGTGGCCTGCACATCCCCGCCGTCAGCCATGTGTTCAACTATGACCTGCCGCTCGACCCGGAAGATTACGTGCACCGCATCGGCAGGACCGCACGGCTAGGTGCTGAGGGTGATGCCATCAGCTTCGCCTGCGATGAATACGCGATTGGACTGCCCGACATCGAGAAATTCATCGAACAGAAAATCCCGGTGGAACAGCTGGATCCCTCATTGCTGCTGCCGGTGCCAAGGGGTCGTGCGCCTTCCGCCGGCGAAGGCGGCGAAAGCGTCGTGGAAGATGCCCTGCGCGAGGCCTCGGAAGAACGTCGCCGGCGCCGCGAGCGCGATCAACGTGACGGCAAGCGTGGTGATGGGCGCGGCGCCCGCAGCGGCGGTAGCCGGAGTGGCGAAGCGAGGCGAGATCGGGGGCCAGCCCCCGCCGAGAGGCCGGTGCCGCCCGCACCTGCGCGACCGCCGGAAGTACTCGACCAGGCGAGCCCCGAGCGGGCCGGCGAGGAGCCGCGGCGCAAGCGGCGGCGGTCCCGCTCGCGCAAGCCGGGCGAGGATACTGGTGCGGTGGCGACAAGGGGCTCGGAGCGGACGCGACCTTCCGGTCGCGAGGGGGCCAATCCCTCGCTGGGCTCGCGCATCAAGTCCACCATCAAGTCCTGGCTGCGGCGGCTTGGCATGCCGCGCAAGGGCCGGTGAGCCCACAGCACTGATCAGCATCAAGGATCCATGCCGGCCGCTGGGACACCATCGGCCGCTCATACAGAGGAGTACCGGCTTTGAACGTCCTGCCATTTTCCAGAAAGACCCTGACTGTCCTGCTGCTCCTCATGGTGAGCGCGGTGTCCCCTGCTTCGGCCGATGAAAAAACCCGTGCACTGATGGATCAGGTATTTGAGGCCATTGCCTACCTGCTGCCGCTGAGCGTGCGTGACGCGGAAACGACCTCTGAATGGGATCGTGAACTCATCAACGAAAAGCTCACGGTGCTCAAGGGCTCAGCCGATGCGCTGGTCACGCATACGGAAGCTCGAGCCTCCGAATTCGGCCTGCTGGCGCGCTCCTTCGATGAAACCGTCGCGGACATCGACAGCTCATTCCGGGAAGAATGGCCATCCTATGCCTACTTTTCGCTGATGGAACTCACCCAGCACTGTGTTGCCTGCCACTCACGGCAACCAGCGCAGGTAAGCGACGAGTTCAGCCAGCGGCTGATGTCCCGCGTGAACATGGAAATCTTCGATGATTCGGAGCTTGCCCAGTTGTATGTGGCCACCCGTCAGTTCGATGCTGCCGAGAGCACGCTGGCGCGCAAGCTGCTCGACCCCGGACAGGATGCGATCGACCTGGATATCGCCGGATTTCCCCTGGATTATCTTGGCCTGGCACTGGGCGTGACGCGCTCGGTGGATGAGGCCGATGCATTGCTCGCGCGCTTCGCTGACCGCGCGGATGCGCCCTATTACCTGCGGGAGCGCGTTGGCCATTGGCGAACGCGCCTGAAGGCGCTGGCACCGGCCCTGAAGGGCCCGGCCGATCTCGCGGTAGCGCGCAAGATCTTCCAGGCCGCGTCCGCAGAGTTCCGTGGCACCCGCGATCGTCGTCCTGCGGTGGATGATCTCGTGGCGGCCGCCCTGCTTCAGCGCTACGTCGATGAACAGGCTGCCGCGACCGGTCCGGCCGTCGCCGAGGCTTACTACATGCTGGGCATGATCGCCCTGCGCACGCTGGAACCGAAATACTCGGTTCCCGAGATGGAGATCCTGCTCGCCTCCGCGATCGAGGCCGACCCTCGTGGGCGCTTCGCCCAGCCGTCCTACCTGTTGCTGGAGGAATTCGGCTTTGTGCGCGACGCCCCGCTGGCGCGGGTTGATGAGTCCGGCAGCAAGCTGCTGGACATGCTGGCCTTGCGCAAACTGAGCGAGCCAGCCGCCAAACCCTGACCCTCGGGTCCCGCCCTCCATGGCAGTGCCTCCGCGCGACGTGCAAAGAGGCATTGCCCTGTGGGTACTTGGTGCCTGGGTGCTTGCCGCAATCAATCCGCGGTATCCGCGCGACTGGTTCCTGGAGAATCTGCTGGTCTTCTTTTTTGCAGGGCTGCTGCTGGGCACGCGCAGATTTTTCATGTTCTCCAACCTGAACTACATCCTGTTCGCGCTGTTCCTGACGCTGCACCTGGTGGGCTCGCATTACACCTATTCGGAAGTGCCACTCGGCGCCTGGCTGCAGGAAACCCTTGCGCTGTCCCGCAACCACTATGATCGCCTTGTGCACTTCAGCTATGGCCTGCTGACGGCCAATGCCTTCCGGGAATTGCTGGTGCGCGGCGCGGGAGTGAAGGCAAGCTGGGCCAGTCTGCTCGCCGTGAGCTGCGTGCTCGCCTTCAGCAGTTTTTTCGAGTGCCTGGAAGCCGTGGTCGCAATCATCGTCAGCCCGGAGCTCGGAGATGCGTACCTGGGGACCCAAGGGGATATCTGGGACGCACAGAAGGATACATTGCTCGCGTTGGGGGGCGCGCTCACGGCCATGAGCGTGCACCGGCTGTGGCAACGCGCAGCGCCTGCACCCAAAGAGAGGGAATCGACATGACGCTGCCAGTCAGAGCTTCAGACCTCGACATCGCACTGCCTGCCTTGCCGCTGAATCGCGAGTTCACGCCGCGCTATGCCGAGGTCGAAGAAGTGGCCCCGGGCATCCGGCGCGTGCTGGCGCGCAACCCCAATCCCTTCACTTTTCATGGCACTGGCACTTACATCATCGGGCGCGGCAAGGTGGCGATCATCGATCCCGGCCCTCTGATGGCCGAGCATGTGGAAGCCGTGCTGGCGGCTGTGGCTGGTGAGCACGTGACCCATATCCTGATCACGCATACCCATGGTGACCACTCACCGGCTGCCGCACCGATCAAGCGCGCGACAGGTGCTCCGACCTACGGCTATGGTCCGCATGGCGCCGGCCGTCTGGCTGAGGGCGTGGCTGTCGAGGAAGGTGGCGACCGCGATTTCGTGCCTGATGTGGTGGTCACGGACGGCGATCTGATCACCGGCGCAAGTTGGCAGGTGGAGTGCGTGCATACGCCGGGGCATACATCGAATCACCTCTGCTTCGCGTTCCGCGAGCAATCGGCCCTTTTCTGCGGGGATCACGTGATGGGCTGGTCCACCACCGTGATCGTGCCTCCTGACGGTGACATGGCGGAGTATTTCGCAAGTCTGGAAAAACTGCGCCAGCGACAGGATCGGATCTACTACCCCACCCATGGCGCGCCCATCGAGTCCCCGCAGGCATTTGTCACGGCTCTGATCGCGCATAGGCATGCGCGCGAGCGGCAAATCGAGGCCTGTATCGCGGCCGGAGTACAGGAGCTCTCGCAGATCGTCCGCGTGATCTACTCGGAAGTGGATCCACGCTTGCACCCGGCTGCCGCAATGTCGGTGCGGGCACATCTCACCCACCTGATCAACGCAGGTCGGCTACGGCAGAATGGTACGCGCTTTCTGAGCGGGGAGTGATCCGGGTCAGTCAGGCCGGCGGCGCAGGCGCCAGCCAATGTAACGGTCGAACAGTGTCTTGAGTCCGGGACGGTCCTGCTTCCTGCCAGCACGGGCTGCGTGGCTGTGTTCTGCTTCGGCCAAGGCACGGGTGTCCAGGTAGCGGGGGAGAAGATCCGTTCGCCCTTGGCGTTCCTCATGCAGTGCACGAAGCTCGTGCGCAAAGTCCGCCCGGGCGGCGAGTGCCTGAAAGCGCAGCG
>JBDLQR010000182.1:0-4543 GCA_039800485.1 Pseudomonadota bacterium | reverse complement strand
ATGAAGGCGTATGACTGGGACGGCAAGGCACTCAAGCCGACCTTCAGCATCAACTTCGTCGCCGAAAAACTCGGTCGCCCGCATCAAATGACAGCAGGGGCCTATGCCCTCTTCGGCCAGGTGCCGCAGGAAAATGCGCCGGCCTTCGCCGGCAAACCCTGACCACCCGGGGCCGTTCATGGTCAGAGGTCGCTCGCGGGGCGCGCGCTCCGCGGGCTTGCACTGGCGGTTTTTGCGTACTCTGCTGGCAGTGAGCCTGCTGGGCGTGCTGGCTGCTCACACAGCGCACGCCGCTGACACACACCACACACATGCGCCGCCGGCCAAAG
This sequence comes from Pseudomonadota bacterium, assembly GCA_039800485.1. Taxonomy (GTDB): domain Bacteria; phylum Pseudomonadota; class Gammaproteobacteria; genus CAIKBL01. The sequence continues at coordinate 4,214 of JBDLQR010000182.1, read as the reverse complement.
AGCGTGTAGCAGCGCCAGGTTACTCCGCGCTGCCCCATCCCGGCCCGGTCGCGGGAACCTATACCCTGCCCAAGGTACGCAAGGCGGCCGATGGCGAGGTGGTGCTGGCCTCCGGGGAGGCGAGCCGCTTGCACGAGGTGCTTGAGGGGCGCCTGGTGGTGCTCAGTTTCATCTTCACGCACTGCGCGGACCCTGCCGGATGTCCGCTTGCCTCTTTCGTGATGCGCCAGGTTGGACGGCGTGCCGCGGCGGAAGCCTCGCTCGCGAACAGGCTGCGTCTGGTCAGTTTGAGCTTCGACCCGACTCGTGACACGCCGGCGAGGATGCAGGCCTATGCGGAGACTTTGCGCGCGGGAGGGCTCGACTGGCAGTTCCTGACTGCGAGCAGCGAAGCGGCGATCGCCCCCACGCTGAAAGCCTACGGCCAGTCGGTCATCAAGGATCCGGCGGGAGGAAGCTACTCCCATCAGCTGCGGGTATTTCTCATCGATCAGGAAGGAAATGTAAGGAACGAGTACAGCACCTCGTTCCTGCATGCGGAGACCGTCATTGCGGATCTCAAAACCCTGGTCCAGGAAACAAGACCTCGCCCCGCGCCCGAACGTGCAGAGACGCCCGCCTCCGTAGTGGCTGGAGACGACAAATCAGGCTACGAAACATCTGCATATCGCACGCGCTCCCGGGCACTTGAAAAGCGGACAGGGGTGGGACTGAAGCTGAGAGCACTGATGGCAAGCCCCCCGCTCGGGCTGCCAAGGGTGATGGCTCAGGAAGGAACCTTGCCCAGTGAAGAGCAGATTGCCTTGGGCCGTCGCCTTTTCCAGGACCGCCGTCTGTCCCATAACAACACCTTGAGCTGCGCGAGCTGTCATCTGCCGGACCAGGGATTCACCAATCAGGAGCTGCAGACGCCTGTTGGCATCGAGGGCCGCACAGTCAAACGCAATGCCCCGGCACTCTACAACGTGGCCTACATGCGTCGGCTTTTCCACGATGCACGCGAATACTCGCTGGAACACCAGATCTGGGCGCCGCTGCTGGCGAGTAACGAAATGGGTAATCCGTCAATTGGCTATGTGCTGGAGAAACTCGCCGGAACCGACGATTACCCGCAACAGTTCTCCCGGGCATTCCCCGGCAGGAAGCTCGACATGGCAACGTTGGGTCTGGCGCTTGCGGCTTATCAGCAAGGACTGCTCTCCGGAAACAGCCCGTTCGATCGCTGGCGTTATGGTGGCGAGGATGGGGCCATGACGGCGTCTGCTGCGCGGGGGTTTGCCCTGTTCTCCAGCAAGGCCGGCTGCATTGCCTGCCACCGCGTCGGTGAGGATCACGCGTTGTTTACGGATCACCAGCTCCACAATACGGGCGTTGGCTATGCGCGGTCCATGCAACGAGTGCAACCCGAGGAAGCCTTGGTCGGCCCGGGTCAGACAATGAGATTGGCCCCTGGCGTGGTCGAGGCTTCGAGCGAGGCACCGCCCAATGATCTAGGTCGCTACGAAGTCACCCTGTTGCCGGAAGACCGTTGGAAGTTTCGAACCCCGACCCTGCGCAACGTCACACTAACGGCACCGTATATGCACGATGGTTCAATGGTGTCTCTGAGTGAAGTCCTCGACTTCTACGCGGCTGGAGGGATCAGCAATGAAGGCCTTGACCCCGGGCTTCAGCCCTTTGCCATGAGCGCTCGAGACAAACGAGACCTGCTCGCCTTTCTTGCCGCGCTGACCGGGGACAATGTCCCCGACTTGACGCTGGACGCGTTCTCACAACCCATCGGTCATTGAGCTGCCTCTCAGGAGAACGCCTCCTTCCGCATGGTGCCCTGTCAGCCCTCGCGCGCCCCTGCCGGTGCGAGAGCTGCAGCTGCGGTTTTGGCCTTCGCGCTGCTCCCCTCGCAAGTCATCTCCATCACCGAGGGGTCGAGGTGTACCGTGAACGGCGCCACAGTCTTCAAGGCCGAAAGGCCGAGGATATTCTTCTCTGCGCCCGGAATGGCAACCGCCTCGAAGTCCCGGATGACGCATCCTTCAGAGAGCTTGAGTTCACTTACGCGGTATACGGCCGCCCTGACCGTGGCGTTGTTCGCCATCACGGCGCGCAAGTGCCGCACCTTCACCAGCGCTGACTGCGCTTCCAGTTCACGCCGTGTGGTATCAGAGAGCACCACGTAAGCTGAACCGGTATCCAGCAGGAACTCCGTCTTCACGCCGTGCCCCATCTCACCCTGCATATGCAGCGTGCCGACCCCGCTGCTGGTCAGTCCGACGCTCGTGAGTCCCTCCGCGACCGCTGAAGCTGCTGCCAAGACCATCGCCAGGCCCGCGAACACTTTGGGGAGCACCATGACACCAACCTCCGGTCAGTATTGATACCCGGGAGATGCAGGACTGATGCCAATACGCCGATTTCAGAAAATGGATTAAGGAACAGTAGCCTGCGATTTTCTCGAAAAAATCCCCCCCTGAAATTGAACCAAATTGGTAAGCTCGCAGTCCTATCTGCACAGTTCGCGTGCAAAAAGAGATATTCGCGGGCTGGTGAATGGCCCCACCCATGGGGTATCTGGGACGAAAGTCGAAATTGAGTCGAAGTCATTCAAGGAGATAGACATGCGTAAAACCACTCTCATCCTGCCTGCCGCCCTTGCCGCGATCGCCCTTGGATTCGGAAGCCAGACCATCGCCGCCGATGGCACGGTGTCTGCGGAACAGGAGCAGGCCATGCAGCAGGCCTCCCGTGCGCCGCACAAGGTGGCCAACCGCTACCACAATCGCTACGGTGCCGAGGAGAAGGCTCAGTTCGCGCGGGTGGAAATTGCGCCCGACGCCGACACCGGGCCTGCTCGTCGCCCCCACAAGGGCGGTAACCAGTTCAGCGGCGCCCGCTGAGATTGAGCTCCCCGGCTGCCGGCGACCCGCCGGCAGCCCCCGCGGGTGTGGCGGACTCTGCCCGAGCAGGCCTGAACCTGTCATTCCGCACCCTGGCGGCAAGCTTGCGTCACGGCGCGCCTCCCCTGACAGCCCGGGCTAGTCCCCCACCATCAGCACCTTCTTCGGATTTACGACTCTTTCATCCGTGATGTCATGCGCGAGCGAAGAGTCGCTCCCATCACTTCCACGTCCACGCCATGGACTTTGCGGCCAGTTTCAATTGCCCAGTACGAAGTTGACGGGCGGAAGGTTCATATCAAACCCGCCCGGCGGACCAGGCGGGCACAAGGCCTTCGTCGCCAGCTCAGTCAGAGAGCGCCGGGGCTTGGTGCTGGCAGGCATTGAGCACCGGCATGGGCACCGAGGAGAATGCATCAAGACTGAAGGGCTCGAAGGATTGCGAGGCCGGGTTGTATTGCGTGATGCGGCCCTCGGCGATGTCGTAGTACCAACCGTAAATCTTGACATCCCCACTGGCGATCCCCGCGGCCACACAGGGGTGAGTGCTCAGATTGTTCATCTGCACCAGGATGTTTTCCTCCACGGCAGCGACCAGACGCGCTGCACCTGTGAGATGGGGGTATTTGCGCTCCACGATGTAGCGCGTTGCCTCTGCGTGGGACAGCCAGGAATGCACGGCCCGCAGTGAGGTGAGGCTTTCCGGCTTCAACATCGCATCCATGGCACCGCAGCCCGAATGGCCGCAGATGATGATGTGCTTCACGCCGAGCACTGCGACTGAGTATTCAATGGTGGCAATTTCACCACCCACCATCGTATTACTGAAAGGCGGCACCAGGTTGCCCGCGTTGCGGATGGTAAAAAGCTCGCCCGGCTCCGTGCGGGTGATGTGGTTCGGCATCACGCGTGAATCCGCACAGGTGATGAACAAGGCCTTGGGACGTTGCGGCTTGGTGGCCAGGCGCTGGAAGTACTCGCGCTCGCGCGGATAGTCCTCGGTCTGGAACTTGAGTACGCCGTGCAGGATGGATTCCATGGAGATTGTGTCCTCTGGGGTGGCTTTGATTTGGCAAGAGCCCTCGGACCGCCTCTCGGGAACATGAATTCCCTTGCGACAGTTGAGGAAACGCCAAGTCACAGACCCCGGTCAGAACACAAGGTTCCCGAATGACCGGAAATCGCCGCGGATTGGGGCCTGAGGAGAAGAACAGCGGGGAGAGACGTCTCCCGGCCCTGAGCGGACCGGGAGACAGTTGCTCAGAACGAGCGGGAGATGGTAAAGACGATTTCGTCGTTCGCCAGGTCGCGGTAGGAGGT
>JBDLQR010000181.1:0-2724 GCA_039800485.1 Pseudomonadota bacterium | reverse complement strand
TATGAGGCGGGCGCAGGGGTGCTCGATATCGTCAACACGCAGATGAACGACCTGCTCAGGACCATGATCGCGGCCAAGGGCTATGACACCCATGACTTCACCCTGCTGTACTACGGTGGCGCGGGGCCGGTGCACATGTACGGCTATGCCGAAGGCATCGAGTTTGCCGATGTGATCACCCTGCCCTGGGCGGCCGGCTTCTCGGCGTTCGGCGCTGCCTGTGCGGAATACATGCATCGCTACAGCCGCGGCCTGCGCACGTTGATCCCGAACGGCCTGGGCGAGGCGGAGCAGACGAGCATCGCCCAGCAGATCCGCAGTGCCTGGGAGGGTCTGGAGGCGGACGCGCGGACGGAAATGCAGCATGAAGGGGTAGACCCGGACAAGGTGACGTTCCGTTACGGCGTGGCTGCCCGCTACATCGGACAGCTGGAGAGCTTCGACACCTCGCTCGACAGCGGAGACATGAACGGCCCGGCCGATCTGCAACGCCTGATCGACGCCTTCGAGTCGATGTACACCAAGGTATACCCGGACGGCGCGCGGTTCCCGGACGCCGGCTACTCGCTGACTGCGGTACATCTGGAGGCCATTGCGCCCAAGCCCCAGCCGGTGCTGGCCGAGCATCCCTTGTCACCCGCGGAGCCGGACGCCACGGCCTTCGTCGGCAGCCGCGAGGTCTACCACGCCGGACAGTGGACGACCTTCAATGTCTACGAGATGGCCAATCTCAAGGCCGGCAACGTGGTGCAGGGACCGGCCATCATCCGTGACCCCATGACCACCGTGGTCGTGCCACCCGGACGCACGATGTCTTTCGACAAGTACCGCGTCCTCCATTACAAGTAAGCAGGTCTGGCCATGAAATTCGCAACTTTCAGTCTCAAGGGAGGCTCTCCCCGGGCCGGCCGAGTGGATGGGGATACCGTGATCGATCTCGGCACCGACATGCTGAGCCTGCTGGCGGCACCGGGCGGCCTTGCCGCAGCCGCAAGTCTCACTGGCCCGCGACACGCACTGGCTGAAGTCACCCTGCATGCGCCGGTGCTCAGGCCGCCGAAGATTCTCGCCATCGGCCTCAACTACAAGGATCACATCGAAGAAACCAAGCTCGACACGCCGAGCTTCCCGATGTTCTTCAACAAGCAGGTCACTGCCACCAACGGGCCCTTTGCCGCGATTCACATGCCTCGAGTGTCCGACAAGCTCGATTACGAGGGAGAACTCGGCTTCGTGGTCGGGCGGCGCTGTCGCCATGTACCGCGTGAACGTGCGCATGAGGTGATCGCGGGCTACGTGGTCTGCAATGATGTCTCGGTGCGCGATTGGCAGATGCGCGCGCAGACTTTCACCCTGGGCAAGTCCTTCGATACACACGCACCGTTCGGGCCTTTCCTTGTCACGCCCGATGAGGTTGGTGATCCACATACGCTCGGTTTGAAGACTTTCGTCAACGGCGAGTTGCGCCAGAATTCCAATACACGGCATCTGGTGTTCGATTGCTTCACCCAGATCGAGACCCTCACTGCGGCATTCACGCTGGAACCGGGCGACCTCATCCTGACCGGCACGCCCAGCGGGGTTGGTATCGGATTCAAGCCGCACAAATACCTGAATGTGGGAGACCGGGTGCGCATCGAGATCGAGAAGGTCGGTGCGATCGAGAACGAGGTCATTGCCGAACCCGCCGATACGGATCTCATCTGAGCGGAGGGTCCACCATGCACGCCTGGCAGTTCGAACGATATGGTCACTACAAGGATGTCCTGCGCTGGGTGGAACGTCCCGCGCCCGTCCCGGGACACGACCAGGCGCTGGTGCGCACCACCGCCGTGTCGCTCAACTTCCCTGACCTTCTCATCATTGAAGGCAAATACCAGCACAAAGCCCCCCTGCCGGCCGTACCGGGCGTGGAAGGTGTCGGCGTGGTGGAGGCGGCCGGACCCGCGAGCCGCTTCCGCGTGGGAGAGCGCGTGGTCGGTTTTGCCCATTCGGGCGGAACACTGGCGGATTATTTTCTGGTGGACAATCAGGCGGCCTGGGCCGTGCCTGCCCATGTCAGCGACGTGCAGGCGGCGGCTCTCACAGTCATCTACGGCACTTCGTATTTCGGTCTGGAACATCGCGCGCAGCTGAAGGCAGGGGAAACGCTGCTGGTGCTGGGCGCGGCAGGTGGGGTGGGCACGGCGGCCATCCAGCTGGGGCGCCTGATGGGCGCCAATGTGATTGCCTGTGCAGGCGATGCGGCCAAGCTCGAGGTGTGTCGCCAGCAGGGCGCCCATCACCTCATCGATTACCGGCGGGAAAACCTTGTGGAACGGGTCAAGGCCATCACCGGAGGGCGGGGCGCGGATGTCATCTATGACCCGGTCGGTGGAGAAATCTTCGAGCAGGTCAAACGCTGTGTGGCATGGGGCAGCCGCTATGTGGTCATAGGTTTTGCCGGCGGCAGCATTCCGCAGCTCGAGCTCAACCGCATCCTGCTCAAGAACATGAGTTTTCTCGGGCTGGCCTGGGGCCAGTATCTGGATCGTGGGTCCGAACTGCCCGGCAAGGCCCAGCAACTTTTCTACGAGCTGATTGCGCGTGGCCAGATCGATCCCGTCATCTACAAGGTCCTGCCCTACAGTGAAACGCCGGAGGGCTTACGCCTCATCGAATCGCGGGAAGTCTACGGCAAGGTGGTCATCACGCGCTGATTCAGCGGCCCGTCCAGACGGGTGC
>JBDLQR010000180.1:0-5427 GCA_039800485.1 Pseudomonadota bacterium | reverse complement strand
TACTTTTCGCGCACCAGCGCGCTCGAAGTGGAGACGCCCCTGCTGGCCCTTGCCGGCAGCACTGACCCGGCACTCTCAAGCTTCACTCTGGCGGCCGCGGATGGCCGTCAGTGGTGGCTGCAGACCTCTCCCGAATTTGCCATGAAACGCCTGCTTGCGGCGGGCAGTGGCGACATCTTCCAGATTTGTCATGCCTTCCGCCAGGAAGAGCAGAGTCGTCGCCATCAGTCCGAGTTCACCCTGCTCGAATGGTACCGGGTCGGCCTCGATCACCATGGCCTGATGGACGACATGGTCGAACTGCTTTCTGCGGCAGGCTTTCCGCTGGCCGTGGAGCGGCATGCCTGGTCGGCCCTGTCGCTGCAGCATCTGGGGTTTGACGCTGCGTGTGCAGAGACTGAAGTGCTGGCTGACTTCGCGCGTGCGCACGGCGCCGTGTTCCAGCAAGCACCACCGGACCGCACCGTGCTGCTCGATTGGGTCTATGGTTGTGCCCTGCTGCCGAGACTGCCCAAAGACCGGGCGCTCTTCATCCACGACTTTCCGCGTGAACAGGCGGCCTACGCCCGCGTTGCCCCGGGCAAACCTTGGCTGGCGGAACGTTTCGAACTCGTGGTTGGCGAGACCGAGCTTGCCAACGGTTTTCATGAAGTCATCGATGCCCGGGAACAGCGTGCCCGCCACCTGGCCGAGAATGCCCGGCGCCTGGCTGCGGGCCTGCCGGAGGTGCCGGTGGATGAGAACTTCCTTGCTGCCCTGGAGACAGGACTACCCGCGTGTGCGGGTGTGGCGCTGGGCCTGGAACGCCTGCTAATGGTGATACTCGGTGTGGACGACATCGGACAGGTCATCGCCTTCGATGACGGTGGCGCGCGTGACTGAATCGGATGTGAGCAAGGCACTGGGTGCCGACGGACCTTTCGCCCGCCTCGACGCCGGCTTCGCACCCCGGGCCGCCCAGCAAGCCATGGCCGAGGCCGTGGCAGACGCCATTGCAGCACGCGTGCACCTGCTGGTGGAGGCGGGCACAGGCACCGGCAAGACCTTCGCTTATCTCGTGCCCGCGCTCCTCTCCGGTCAGCGGACCTTGGTCAGCACCGCCACCCGGACCCTCCAGGACCAGCTGTTCGAGGACGATTTGCCCCGTGTATGCAGGGCGCTGGGCGTGAATCCCGAGCGAGCCTTGCTGAAGGGGCGCGCGAATTACCTGTGCCTGCACCGGATGGCACAGGCGCAGGGACAACCGGGCCTGCTGGCGGAAGACCAACGGCGACTGTCGCGGATCGTGGCCTGGGCCGCCCGTACAGAGCACGGTGATATTGCGGAGGTGGCCGGCGTGCCGGAAGAAGCCGCCATCTGGCCACAGGTCACCTCCACCGTGGACAACTGCCTGGGTCAGGGATGCCCGCAGTTTGATGAATGCTTCGTGGTGCGAGCCCGGCGCCGGGCTGCGGCCGCCGACATCGTGGTGGTGAATCACCACCTGTTGTTTGCCGATATGGCCCTGCGCGAAGAAGGTTTCGGCGAACTGTTGCCGACGGTGCGCGTCATCATCGCCGATGAGGCCCACCAGTTGCCCGAGCTGGCGGCCCAGGCCTTCGGACACTCGGTGTCCGGGCGGCGCATCCGTGACCTCGTCCGGGACTGCGCGGCCGCGCAACAGACCGAGGCGCCGGACATGCCTGAACTGGCCGAGGCCGCCCGCGCACTCGACCGGCAGTTGCAAGCCTCCACGCTGATCTTCGGACAGTATCCGGGACGGCGTGAATTCGACCCCTTGCGCGAAGAACCCTCAGTCACCGAGGTCCTGCAAGGACTCACGAGCGCCCTGCAGCGCCTAGGCGTGCAACTCGCGGAAGCGTCCGAACGCGGTCCGGGTCTCGAAGCCTGCATGCGACGGTGCGAGGAGGTCCGCGCCCGCCTGGCAGAATTCGGGGATCGCGACAATGACGACTGGGTGCGCTGGCTGGAGGCCTCGCCCCGCGGGTTCGGGCTGCATGCGACGCCGCTGACGGTGGCGGAGCAGTTCGGCACACGTCTTGCCCAGTCGGCCGCAACCTGGGTCTTTTGCTCTGCGACTCTCGCTGTGGACGGGGACTTCGGTCATTTCAGGCGGGAGTTGGGTCTGGAAGAAGCCCTGGCTGCCAGCTGGGACAGTCCTTTCGATTTTGCGCGCCAGACCCTTTGTTACCTGCCGCCCATTGCCGTGAACCCGAATGAATCGGGTTACCTCGCTGCGGTGGTCGAAAGTGCGCTGGAAGTGATTGCCTTGAGCCGGGGGCGAGCTTTCCTGCTCTGTACCAGCCACCGCGCACTCGACTATTACGCCGCACCGCTGCGCGCCCGGTTGCCTTATCCCGTGCTCGTGCAGGGCGAGGCCCCGCGAGCTGCACTGCTCGCAGAATTCAGAAGGCTTGGCAACGCCGTGCTGATCGGCACGGCCACCTTCTGGGAAGGGGTGGACGTGCGCGGGGAGGCCCTGTCCTGCGTCATCATCGACAAGCTGCCCTTTGCCCCGCCGGATGATCCGGTGCTCAAGGCGCGCGGCCGCCGCTTGAGCCACGAGGGCCGCGATCCATTCCGGGATTATCAGCTGCCGGTGGCCGCACTCACGCTGAAGCAGGGCGCCGGACGGCTGATCCGTGATGTGAACGACCGCGGGGTGCTGGTGCTGTGCGATCCCCGCTTGCGCACCAAAGGGTATGGCCGGACTTTTCTCCGTGCCCTGCCACCGTTGCCGCAGACCCGTAGCCTCGCGGACGTTGCTGCTTTTTTCGCGCTAGAATCCACGCGTCCGCAATACAACACCACAGAAGGGGAGACACATGAGCAAACGCAGGATTGGTGACATCCAGATCGACATCGCACTGGAGATGGCCATTGACGACGGGTTCCCGTCCGAAGTGCTGGTACCGTCCATGACGCAGGACGTGGTGGACGAACACCGCGACCTGCTCTTTCCGTTCTGCATCAATCCGGTCACCAATGGGCTCAAGCTCAGCATCCATACCTGGATCGTGAAGACGGCACATCACACCATCCTCATCGATACCTGCTGTGGAAACCACAAGGATCGGCCGACCTTCGAACTGGCCAATCAGCTGAACACACCTTACCTCGACAAGCTCGCCGCCGCCGGTGTGCGTCCCGAGGAAGTGGACATGGTCATGTGCACCCACCTGCATGTGGATCATTGCGGCTGGAATACCCAGCTCAAGGACGGGCGTTGGGTGCCCACCTTCCCGAAGGCGAAGTACATTTTCTCGAAGGCCGAGTTCGACCAGTGGAACCCTGCCGACGACCGCTTCCCCAAGGCCGAGATCAATCACGGGGTGTTCGAGGACAGCGTGCTGCCCATCATCCAGGCCGGCCAGGCACAAATGGTCGAAGGCATCCACGCCCTCGAGGACAGCCTCATCATCGAGCCTGCCCCGGGCCACACCAATGGCAGCATCGTGCTGAAGATCGAGTCCAAGGGTGAACGTGGGCTGTTCGCGGGCGACACCCTGCATCATGCCACCCAGGTGCTGCGCCCTGAGTGGAACAGCGGCTTCTGCACCTTCCCCGACCAGTCTGCCCGTACCCGGCGTGGACTCATGGAGCACTGTGCCGAGAAGAACGCGCTGTTGATGCCCGCGCATTTCCCGCCGCCGCATGCGGTGCGCGTGCGCGCGAAGGGCAACAACTTCGTCTTCTCGCCCGAGTAAGCTCGATGGGCGCCACGGCTACGGGCGTGCGCGCCCCCTCCGGGATGATTGCAGCGACCAGCGCCATGCTGGCGCTGCAGGATGAGATGAATTCGCGCGTCGATCCTGACTGGATGACGCGTGAGCGCGCCTGGTACCGCGCAATCTGGATCGAGTGCGCGGAATTGATGGACCACTACGGGGGCTGGAAGTGGTGGAAGGCCTCACATCAGGATCTCGAGCAGGTCATGCTCGAGATCGTCGATATCTGGCATTTCGGGCTCAGCATCAGGATCCCGGCAGACCGGGACTACGATGCGGCGGCGGTTCGCATCGTGGAGGAGTGGCTTGCACCACTGCCAACGGCCGGATTCCTGCAGGATGTCGAGGCGCTGGCCGCCCATGCGCTGAATCGACATGACTGTCTGGTGGCCATCGTGCCGACCATGCTCGCGGGCATCGGTCAGGATTTCGATGCGCTCTACCGCAGTTATGTGGGGAAGAACGTCCTCAATTTCTTCCGACAGGACCACGGTTATCGCGAGGGGTCCTATCGCAAGCTGTGGCAGGGACGCGAAGACAATGTGCACCTCGTGGAGATCCTCGCCGAGGTGACGGCGGGCGCTGCTGACCTGCGCACCCAGGTGTACGCGGCCTTGGCTGAGCGCTACGCCGCCGGCTGACGCAGCCCGTTGCCTCCGCTCCCGATGAACGAGGTGCTGCTCAGCGCAGCCCCTCCAGATACCGGTCGGCGTCCAGCGCCGCCATGCAGCCGGAGCCGGCCGATGTCACCGCCTGACGGTAAATCGGGTCGGCACAGTCTCCGGCGGCGAAAACACCCTCGATACTTGTGGCCGTGGCAAAGCCGTCGGTTCCGCTGCGCACCTTGAGATATCCGCCATCCATCGCGAGCTGACCCGTGAACAAGTCAGTGTTCGGCTTGTGCCCGATCGCGATGAAGACTCCGTCGAGCGCCATGTCCTGGGTCTGCGCACCCTCGGTGCCGCGGATTCGCATGCCGGTCACGCCAGTCGCGTCCCCCAACACTTCGTCCAGTGTGTGGTTCCAGGCGATGGTGACCTTGCCTTCGGCAGCTTTTGCCAGCAGCCGCTGGCTCATGATCTTCTCGGCCCGGAAACTGTCCCGGCGATGAACCACCGTGACGTGAGAGGCAATATTCGACAGATAAAGCGCTTCCTCCACGGCCGTGTTTCCACCACCAATCACTGCCACAGGCTTGTTGCGGTAGAAGAACCCGTCACAGGTGGCACAGGCTGAGACACCACGCCCCTTGAAGGCTTCCTCGGAAGGCAGCCCGAGGTAACGCGCGGAAGCCCCGGTGGCAATGATCAGGGCATCGCAGGTGTAGCTGCCTTGGTCTCCAACCAGTTCAAACGGGCGCTGGCCGAGGCGCGCGGTGTGGATGTGGTCATTGACCATGACCGTGCCGAATCGCTCGGCATGCCGCTGCATGCGAACCATCAATTCGGGGCCGAGCACGCCGGCGTCGTCGCCTGGCCAGTTGTCGACTTCGGTGGTGGTGGTCATCTGTCCGCCCACTTCGAGGCCTGTGATGAGCAGTGGCTCAAGCGCGGCACGCGCCGCGTAGACCGCGGCGGTGTAACCGGCCGGGCCGGAGCCCAGGATGATGAGGCGGGAATGGCGGGTGTTCGACATGGGCGAAGGCACAGGTTGTTATACTCGGCCCGGAGTGTATACAAACCCGCTGCGCCCCGCGCGC
>JBDLQR010000179.1:0-6267 GCA_039800485.1 Pseudomonadota bacterium | reverse complement strand
CATACGGGGCCCCGTAACCAAGCCGCGCATAGTAGTCGCGTATGCGCTCGAGATAGGCCACTGGAGCGTCGGGCGCAGACGCCGCGGAAGCGGCAGACGGTTTCTCAGGTTTCATGTGTCTTACTCCTCGGACCGCGGGATTTGCACGCTCGAACGTGGATTTCCTGCAGCCTTGAATGTACGCAGCAGCATTCAGCGGGACATGACAGGATTTGCGGCACGCTGGCCCGCGCGATAGGCAAGGATTCTGGCTTTGAGACCCGGTCGCGCAGCAGAGCGGACCAGCGACGCCAGATCCCGGTCACGCTGGTCCTCACGTGTCGCCTGTTTGAGCCCGCGTGCCGTTTCGCCTTCCACCACCAAGGACGGGAGTGTCTCCAGCCAGCTCCCGAAATCGAGTGCCGTACCCTCACTGGCCAATCCAAGCGCCAGCGCCTCGTCCATCGCCAGCACCTTGCCCTCGGTCAGGATGCGCAGTGCCTCAGCTTCTCCAAGTCGACTGGCAAGGCGTCGTGTGCCTAGGACGAGACCGAAACGCACGCCGGGAAAGCAGAACGTACTGTCCTCCCGAGCCACGCGCATATCACAGCAGGCGAAGAGATCCGCACCCGCCCCCCAGGCTCTTCCGCCGCCGAAAGCTACCGTCCGCAACGGGCAGTGCCACAGGGCCGCCAGCAGCAATTCGATGTTGACGAAGCGCTTGAGCAGTTCTCCGTCCTCCACATTCTCGAGATCGGAAAAATCGAAGCCTGTACAGAAATGCCGTCCTTCTGCGCGCAGGATCAAGGTGTGCAGTCCGGGATCGGAACCGGCATCCTCCACCGCAGCGGCCAAGGCCTGCACCGACCTTTCATCCAATGCATTCCCGACGGCCGGCCGATCCAGGGTCAGGATCCTCAATCCCTCATGGCTCGCGATGTGCAGCATCAGTCGGCCTGCTGTCTGACGATGGCAGAGACATCCCAGAGATTGGGAATGGAGGCCGAGGAATATCCGGAGACGAAAACCTTCGCCGCGCCCGTGTGCGGATCGAAGATGTGCCGGCGAACTGCACCGATGTTGGCGCCGTAGACGTGGATGCTGATCGACACCTCGTCAGCCAGCGCATTGGACACCTTGTGGATATCCCCTGCGGTGGGCGAGACAAGGTCAATCGCACCGGGTGGCAGGCGGCTGGCCCCGCGCGACACCAGCCTGCCGTCCGGCTCACGCTCGAATCGCTCACTGAGCTCAGCCCCGCGCAGGATGCCGACGAGACCCCAGACTGTGTGATCGTGAACTGGCGTCAATTGTCCGGGACCCCAGACGAAACTCGTGACCGAGAAACGCTCCAGAGGATCACAGTGCAGCAGGTACTGCTGGTAGTGCTCCGGATGCGGTTGCGCGCAGGATTCCGGCAGCCACTGATCATCGGCGAGCAGTGGGGCGAGCAGTTGGCGGCAGCCGTCCATCAGCACACTCTCTGCGGTGCTGGTCGCCACGAGGCGCGTCATGCCGCGCACGAATTCGCGCAATGGGGCCAGGGTATCGGTCACGGTCATGATGTCATCCTCGCCCGCGGCGGAGCGCCGCGGTATCTGCCCCGAGCGCCGGGGGAGTGGTATCCACGTCGGGAGCCTCGCCGTCTACACGGACCGGACAACCAACGGTGCGGGTAGCGTGCCCGCCCGGCAGGGTCATCTCACGGATCAGTCCGAGATGCCCCGCCTGGGGATCACCGAGTGCCTCCTCATACTCATTGATGGGTGCGCAAGGCACACCCACCGCGCGCAGTCTCTCCAGCCAGTACGCCGCGGATGCCTGTACGAAGGCAACTTCCAGCAGATCCCGCAGCACTTCCTGGTTGGCGGCGCGCGCGGTCGGGCTGGCGAAGCGCGCATCCTCCAGAAGCTCGAGCGTCCCTGCCACCTCGGCTACCGCACGCCAGAGCTTGTCATTGCCTGCGGCAAGCACGAACCAGCCGTCGCTTGCGCGATAGGCTTGATAAGGCGCATTGCGGGGGTGCGCGGAACCCAGCTTGCGGGGGTTCCTTCCCGTACCGAAGTACTCGCTGGTCTGGAGTGCGGCGATCGCGAGCGTGGTGGCGTACATGGGCACATCGATGTGACCGCCATCGCCGCCGGCGCGCACACGCGCGAGCAAGCTTGCAATGGAGAAGGCGGCGTACAGACCGGCCGTGAAATCGGACACCGGCACCCCGCATTTGACCGGGGCCCCCTGCGCTTCACCGGTCACGCTCATCACGCCGGAAGCAGCCTGGATGGTCAGGTCAAAGCCGCCCTCGGCAGCGCGCGGACCGGTCTGCCCGAAGGCCGAAATCGAGCAGTACACGAGCGTCGGTTTGCGGGGCTTGAACCAGTCCCAGTCGAGACCAAGACGTTGCATCACCCCGGGCCGATTATTTTCCACCAGCACATCGGCTTCCAGCACCAGCGCCCGGGCAAACTCCAGATCATCCGCCTGCTTCAGATCCAGGGCCACGGAACGCTTGCCGCGGTTGAGGGAGGCGAAGTTTTCGCTGAAGCCCCCGTTGATAGGCGGCCATTGCCGCAGGGAATCTCCCTCCGGTGGCTCGACCTTGACGACTTCTGCGCCGAAATCCGCGAGCAGCATGCCGCAGAAGGGCCCCGCTGCAACCTGGCAGAATTCGACGACTTTGACACCCGCCAGTGGCAGGCTTGGAGGGGTCTGGAGCATGCTGGAACTGACCTCATGCGGGGCCTCTGCCGGGCTGCAGAGGCGGTTTCCCGTGACCCGGATTCTACCGGCATCGTCACCCGCCGGAACCCCGCCCCGCCGGCCGCGTTGACATGCCACACCGGGGACCGATAATCCGCCGCTCCTGCCCACCCCCGAGCCGTCCCCATGAAATTCCGTTTCCCGATCGTCATCGTTGACGAGGATTTCCATTCAGAGAATGCCAGCGGCCTCGGTGTGCGTGCGCTGGTGAAGGCCATCGAGCAGGAAGGCGTGGAAGTGCTCGGGGTGACCAGCTACAGGGATCTCTCCACCTTCGCGCAACAGCAGAGCCGGGCCTCTGCTTTCATCCTGTCGATCGATGACGAAGACTTCGCCGAAACCGAGGATGGCTACAGCGCCGAACCCGCCAGCTGGCTGTTGCAGTTCGTGCGCGAGATTCGCCGCCGCAATTCCGAGATACCGATCTTCCTGTACGGCGAAACCCGCACCTCACACCATGTGCCCAACGAAATCCTGCGCGAACTGCATGGCTTCATCCACATGTTCGAGGACACACCCGAGTTCGTCGCCCGCTACATCGTGCGCGAGGCCCGCGCCTATCTGGATACGCTTGCGCCGCCGTTCTTCCGGGCGCTCACGAACTACGCGCAGGATGGTTCCTATTCCTGGCACTGCCCGGGGCACTCCGGCGGGGTGGCGTTCCTCAAGAGTCCGGTGGGACAGATGTTCCACCAGTTCTTCGGCGAGAACCTGTTGCGCGCGGATGTCTGCAACGCCGTGGAAGAGCTCGGGCAGTTGCTCGATCACACCGGTCCGGTCGCCGCCAGCGAACGCAATGCGGCGCGCATTTTCGGCTGTGATCATCTTTTCTTCGTCACCAATGGAACCTCCACCGCCAACAAGATCGTCTGGCATCACGTGGTGGCCCCCGGTGATGTGGTGGTGGTCGATCGCAACTGCCACAAGTCGGTACTGCACGCCATCATCATGACTGGCGCCATTCCGGTGTTTCTCACACCCACCCGCAATCACTACGGCATCATCGGCCCCATCCTGCAGGATGAATTCCGGCCTGAATCCATCGCCGAGAAGATTGCACTCAATCCGCTGATCACCCAGAAGACCGGCAAACCCCGGGTACTCACCCTCACCCAGAGCACCTACGACGGTGTGGTGTACAACGTCGAAACCATCAAGAAGCTGCTCGATGGACACATCGACACCTTGCATTTCGACGAAGCCTGGCTGCCTCATGCAGCTTTCCATGACTTCTATCGCGACATGCACGCCATCGGCAGCGACCGTCCGCGTCCGGAGCGGTCCATGGTGGTTTCCACCCAGTCGACGCACAAGCTGCTCGCGGGGCTGTCGCAGGCTTCCCAGATCCTGGTCCAGGAATCGGCCGATGAGAAACTGGACCTGTTCCAGTTCAACGAGGCCTACCACATGCACGTCTCGACCTCGCCCCAGTACGCGATCATCGCATCCTGTGACGTGACCGCCGCCATGATGGAGCCGCCGGGCGGTACGGTGCTGGTCGAGGAATCGATCCAGGAAGCACTGGATTTCCGGCGCGCCATGCGCAAGGTCGGGCAGGAGTTCGGTGACTCCTGGTGGTTCAAGGTGTGGGGACCCGAAGGCCTGGCCCAGGAGGGCATAGGCTCTCGTGAGGACTGGATCCTGCGCGCGGGAGAACGCTGGCACGGATTCGGGGATCTCGCGCCCGGCTTCAACATGCTGGATCCCATCAAGGGCACGGTGATCACGCCGGGCCTCGATGTGGACGGGGAGTTCGATGAGCAGGGGATCCCTGCCGCCGTGCTGACCAAGTATCTCGCCGAGAACGGCATCATCGTGGAGAAGACGGGGCTCTACTCCTTCTTCATCATGTTCACCATCGGCATCACCAAGGGCCGCTGGAACACGATGGTGACAGAGCTCCAGCAGTTCAAGGACGACTACGATCGCAATCAGCCCTTGTGGCGGGTGATGCCCCAATTCCTGCGCCAGCACCCGTGCTACGAGAACAAGGGTCTGCGGGATCTCTGCGACGACATCCATGCCGTGTACCGCGCCAACGACATTGCAAGACTGACCACGCAGATGTATGTGTCCGCCATCGAGCCTGTGATGACGCCGGCCGCCGCCTATGCGCGCATGGCGCATTCAGAAGTCGAGCGGGTGGCCATTGACCACCTCGAGGGGCGGGTCTCGGCCGTACTCCTCACGCCCTACCCTCCCGGCATTCCCCTGCTCATCCCCGGCGAGCGCATCAACGCCACGATCGTGAGCTTTCTGCGCTTCGCGCGGGATTTCAATGCACGCTTCCCGGGCTTCGAGACCGACATCCATGGCCTCGTCAAGGACGGCAAGGGTGGCTATTTCGTGGACACCGTCGCCCAGACCCCGGTTGCCACTCCCGGCCAGCGCTGAGCAGATCTCAGCGCGACACCACCGAGGCCACGTTGGACCAGGCTGAAGTTCCTGCCGCGTTGTACGCACGGACCCGATAAAAATACGTGCGGCCGGACGTCAGTCCTGAGGTATTGGCCCAGCTCTGGACATTGGCGCCGACGGTGGCCACCTGCGACCAGGTACTTCCGTTGGCTGAACGCTCAATGCGAAACCCGCTTTCATTGGTCGCGTTGTCCTTCCAGACCAGGTTGATCCGCTTGCGGCTGGGCGACGTCGCCGCGAGGCCGGTCGGGGCGCCGTTGGGCAAGCCACTGACCGAGAAAGCGACGGCTGTGGAGACCGTCGAGGCGCCGGCATCATCCACCGCGACGGCCTTGGCTGCGTGCGTACCAATCGCACTCGCAGTCCAGGTGGTGCTCCAGGGGGCAGTACTGTCGGAGCCGATGAGGACTTCGTTGACGAAGAAATCCACCCGGGCAACGCTGCCATCACTGTCGCTTGCCGTGGCGGCCAGGGACACCAACGCCCCCTGATTGAACTGGGTCCCTGCGAGCGGCTGCGTCAGCACCACTTCGGGCGCGCTGTTGGCCGGGCTTCCTTTCGTCATGGTGAAAGCATCCCCGACAGCGCCCGTGCTGGTGATGAAGCGCGCGTCCAGACGATCGCCATCCACCTCCAGCAGGAACGATCCGAGCGTGTTGAGGGAAACCCGCATGGCCGGATGGTTGAGGGTGCCACCGCTGATCTGACCTGCGCTTCCCGGGACCACATAGACGGCACCCTGGTGCGCGGCCGCGCCAGTGTCGTTCTTGTGATAAGCACCGGTTCCACCCTCGCGACCGTCGCCGGCATCGAGCTTCATGGTCTCTGTGAGCGTGCCGGAAAGGCCGTAGTGGCCATCGAGCAGGAACGATCGCTCATAGCTGTGACTGTGGCCGCTCAACACCAGGTCGACTCCGTAGGCTTCCAGCAAGGGCAGGACATTGGCCCGCATGTCCGCCATGCGACCACCACTGTCTGCGAGGTTGTCCGAGTCATGGGAGCCCTTGGAATAGGGCGGATGGTGGAAAAAAACGATCAGCCAGTCGCGGGTGTTCTGGGCAAGGTCCTGTTCCAGCCAGGTCAGCATCGCGCTGCCGGGCACACGGCTGG
>JBDLQR010000178.1:0-4836 GCA_039800485.1 Pseudomonadota bacterium | reverse complement strand
CAGCTTCGAGGAGCTGGGACCCCTGTTTCTGAAGGTCAACCCTTTCGGCGGCAACGATGCGCGTCGTTTCAATTCCAGCGCTGCGCGTGAGGCGCTGGCCTGGTTGAAGCAAGGTGGAATGCTGGTGATGTTCCCGGGCGGCGAAGTCTCGAGCTTCGACTGGCGGACCCGGCAGGTGACCGATCCTGAATGGGACCGTGGTATCGCGAGGCTGGCAAGTCAGACCGGCGTGCCCGTGGTGCCCTGCCATATCGGCGGCCGCAACAGCCTCGGGTTCCAGTTGGCGGGCCTCGTTCATCCGCGCCTGCGCACCGCGCTGTTGGCGCGTGAGATGCTCAATGCGCGCGATCGCCGGATCCAACTGCGCTTCGGCGCACCCATCGAACCCGAAGTCCTCGCCGGTCTGCCGGATCGCACACAGGTCACGCGCTACTTGCGTACCAAGACCTATCTGCTGACCGAGCGGCCGACCGCTCGCCTGGTGCTTGGACGCGCGGGCTCGCCGCGGCGTCCGGAAGAGTTGCTGAGCGACGTCGTGGATCCGGAGGTCATCGAGGACGAAATACGGGCCCTCCCCCCCGGGCAATGCATCATGACCAGTGGCCAGTTCCAGGTCTGGTATGCAGGCTCGGCGCAGATACCGTGGCTGTTGCAGGAGATCGGCCGGTTGCGGGAGGTTTCATTCCGGGAGGTAGGCGAAGGTACCGGCAAGCGTTCCGATCTCGATCTCTTCGATACCTACTACTCGCATCTCTTCGTGTGGGATGCGGACAAACGTCTGGTGGTGGGCGGCTATCG
Organism: Pseudomonadota bacterium; assembly: GCA_039800485.1. Classification (GTDB taxonomy): domain Bacteria; phylum Pseudomonadota; class Gammaproteobacteria; genus CAIKBL01. The sequence goes on along the minus strand of JBDLQR010000178.1, from coordinate 4,038 downwards.
GCTGGGTCATGCCGACGAAATCCTGCGTCAATACGGCCCCAAGGGTCTGTACATCCATTCGCTGTTCAAGCTTGAACCTGCGCTGCAAGCGGAGCTTTCACGTGCAATCGAGGTGGGTCGCTCCTTTGTCTCACCAGTCTATCAGCGCAGCTACTCTGCGTTATTGCTGCTGTGGAAAGGCGTCGCGACCTACATGGCCTTGCGTCCCCAGTACCAGATCCTGTTCGGGCCGGTCAGCATCAGCAACGACTACCATCCGATCTCCCAGCAAATCCTGGTGCGCTTCCTGCGTCATCACAAGTTTGAACGCCGGCGCGCGAGTCTGGTGAAGCCGCGCCGCCCCTTCCGGGAGCGGGAGCACGCCGCGACTTCGGTGGTGGATCTGGATGACGGTGATCTGCGCCTCGTGGCTGACCTGCTAGGCACCGTGGAGCGCGATGACCGCGGGGTGCCGGTCCTGCTCAGGCAATATCTCAAGCTCGGCGGACGCATTCTTGGTTTCAACATCGACACCCAGTTCGGCAATTCCATCGACTGCCTGCTGTGGGTGGACATGCGCCTGACCGAACTACCGCTGCTGCGCAAGTACATGGGAACGGAGCTTGCGGATCGCTTTCATGCACTGCATGTTGCCGGCGGCGGCAATCCGCTTACGCAGCCGCAGCAGGGCTGAGTCCCCCGGGTCGTCCGGCTACCACCGCACCCGACAGAGCGGTATGCTCCCCCGGTCAATAACGCTGGGGAATTTTCCATGGCCGAGTACGATCTCGTCATCAAGAACGGGCTGGTGATTGATGGCACGCGGCTGCCGCGCTACCGCGCCGACATCGCCATCAGGAATGGTGTGATTGCCGAGATGGGACAGATACCTGCCCATGCGGCCAAACGTGTCATCGATGCCAGTGGCCTCATCGTCGCCCCGGGTTTCGTTGATCTGCATACCCATTACGATGCCCAGCTCTTCTGGGACCCCTACTGCACGCTGTCCAGCTGGCACGGCATCACCTCAGCCGTGATCGGCAACTGCGGATTCGGCTTTGCGCCGGTGCAGCCGGAACTGCGCGAACGCGCGATGCTCAGCATGACCCGCGTGGAAGCGGTGCCCTACGCCTCCATGAAAGAAGGAATGCCCTGGGACTGGGTCACCTTCCCCGAATTTCTGGACTCCGTGGACAGAGCGCCCAAGGCCATCAACCTGCTGCCCTATGTGCCGGTCGGTCCCATGCTGGTGTGGGTGCTGGGCCTCGAGGCTGCCAAAGCCGGTCAGAAGCCCACCGCGGCCCAGGAAGCAGAGCTCTGCCGATTGCTGGAGGAATCCCTCGATGCCGGTGGTTGCGGCTGGTCCGCACAGCGCCTGATGCCCTCTGGCCCGGCCGCCGTACAGCTCGACTATGACGGCACCCCGATGGTGACGGATGTGATGCACGACGAAACCTGCGAGGCCTTTGCACGCGTGCTCGGCCGACGCAATCAGGGTTTCATGCAGATGACCATCGCCTCGCATTCTGCCGAGCATGACCGGCGCCACATGGAGCGCCTCACGGAATTGTCGGGCCGCCCGCTGCTCTGGAATGTCCTGCAGGTCTACGACCACAAGCCGGAAGTCCATCGGGGCGGCTTGCAGTGGCTGAAACAGTGCCGGGACCGCGGACTGCGGGTTTATGCCCAGGGCCTCACCACAGATGCGGGCTATGCGTTCACGCTGGAAGACTGGAACCTGTGGGATGAAAAACCCGCCTGGCGCGAAGTCACGCTCGGGACCGTGGAGGAACGTCTTGCGAAGATGGCGGATCCTGCGCGTCGGCCCGCGCTCAAGTCCCAGATGCCCATCGTCGTTACCAGCGGCATTCCCAACCTTGTCGTGACCGGGCCGGCCAGTCCGGAAACGGAGCGCTTCCGCGACATGCTGATCAGCCACGTGGCTGAAATCACCGGCAAGCACCCGGTGGATGCGCTGCTCGACATCGCCGTGCATGACAAACTCAAGACCGAGTTCTATGCCAACGGCACCAACGCCTACCCGGGATACATGAAGGAGATCTTCGACGACCCGTGGGTGGTGTTGGGCGTGTCCGACGGTGGCGCTCACACCAAGTTCCTGACGGCAGGACGCTATCCCACCGAGACCATCACCAAGGCAGTGCGCGAACACGGCATGCTGAGTCTGGAGGAGGCACACTGGCGGCTCAGTGCCTTGCCGGCCATGGTGGCAGGCTTCGAAAACCGCGGCGTGCTGCGGATCGGTGCACCGGCCGACATCATCTGCTATGACTACGACCGCCTGGATATCTGCCCTGCCGAGATTGCGCACGATCTACCGGGCGGGGAATGGCGGCGCATCCAGCGTGCCAAGGGCTATCGCTACATCCTGGTGAACGGGGAAGTCACCATCGAGGACGATCGCGAAACCCATCGGCACAGCGGACAGCTGCTGCGCCATGGCGTGATCAAGGCTGCACGCGCAGCCTGAAGAGCGGGCGAGGAGAAATTTCGGGATATCGGGTGGGCCTGCCTACCCGGCCCGCGCAGGCTTGGCGCATAATCGGGCAGACCGGGACGGATCGCCGGTGAGCGGCCTGAGCCCGGGACGATATCAATCCAGTGAGGGAACCCAAGCCATGCGTCATTCCTTGAGAGCCGTGACTGCCCTGCTGCCCCTGATGCTCGCACTTTCTGCCTGTGGCAAGAGCGAGCAGCCGGCCGCCCCTGCAACCGAGGGCGCGAGCGGCGCCTCATCTGCCGCCCCTGCGGCACCCGCCGCGCTGCCGCCCGCAGCGGTCGACGATGAGGTCCTGGTCTATGACCCCATCGATACCAGCAAGCTGAGCAGTAGCTGGTGGGAGCAGTACAACAAGGGCGGCTGATCAAGCCACCCTTGCTTCCGGGCGGGCGCTGTCAGGCAGCGGGCGTCCAACCCGGAGGGGCTCCGCCCTGATCGGGACGCGGCGGCGGCGGAAGCTTGCGCTTCTCTCCCGGCGGCGGCTCGCCCGGATCGCCCGGGATGGGCTGCCCAGCCATGTAGCCAATCACCTCCAGCGGGCGTGGGCCACCGGCATAGGCTGCGGTAAGCGCGGCCTCGATATCCTCGGCCGATTTGGCGGTCTGCGCTATCTGGGCGAGTGAGAGCTGATGTTCCTCGAAGGGTGAGTACTGCGGCAGATCGGGTGTCGTGCCATTGCGCGGCGTGGTGACAGGCACGCGGTCATGCTGGCGCTGGGCCAGACGCTGCAGAATGTTCCAGGCTTTCTTGTTTTCCTGGATCGGCCAGACATCAACGAGACCGGATGCCTGGAACTTGCGCCAGATGTCCTCCCCGCGCTGGGTACGAATCACGACAATGGTTGCCTGATCGGTCCCTACGCCGCCACAGGCGATATCTGCCAGCTCCGCGGAAAAGTCACCGCAATGCTTGCACTCTGGCCGCTGATACTCGTGCATCGCTTCTTCCAGCGGGATACGCGCGATATCTCCGTCCTTCTTGTAGATGAGGACCTCGCCCTTCACGTTGAACTTGCTCACTTCCGTGAGCGGAATGCCCATCTGCTGTGCGATCCGTTCGGTCATCAACTCCGGACGGAACACTTCGGTACAGAAGAGACCGATATTGAACGCAAGCCGCTCCGAGTAACCCTTCATGAAGCCGCGCTGGCGGGAGACGATCTGCGGCTTCTTCTTGGCTGCGAGCAGGATGCTCGGGTCGACGTAGGTCATCTTGCTGAGAGGCGTGATCTGGCAGGGAACGCCGACAAAGGCGACCTGCTTCAGATCCTTCTTCTCGGCGTCGGCCAGCGCCAGATTGTTGGGGCAGTAGGTGTACCAGCTGCTGGCGCTGGACTTGATGTCCTCTACCTCGGTCATCACCTTGGGCGTGGGGAAGCACGGGTCATCATTTTCACCGACGGCAGACACCACGGCGCCGTCGATCTCACCCGCCTCTCGAGCCCATGCGAGAAGCGCCGTGACGATGCCCCCGTCCTGCGCGCGCTGGAGGATGTCGTCGCGTTTGGTGCGCGCGACGAAGATGTGGCGATAGACGCC
>JBDLQR010000177.1:0-2876 GCA_039800485.1 Pseudomonadota bacterium | reverse complement strand
CCCCCAAGTGGAGGCGCAAAATCAGCGCGCGCCTGCGCTGAGCCGGCTGTGATCAGTGCCCCAGCAATTTCGCATAGCTGTCCAGAACCGGTAGCACCTTCTCCCTCCCCTCGGAGGGCAGTGGCAGCACACCGCGAATGGCGCCGCGTTCCCGGTCCTTTGCAAGATCATCGGCGGTCACTGCACCCAGATAAAAAATCTGCAGGTTGACACTGGCCGGATCGCGGCCCGCCGCACGACAAGCCTCGCCGATCATCGCGCGTCCGTCTTCGATGCTGTAACGGCTGGCGATGGGGATCCATCCATCACAGAACTCGGCGATGTGTGCCGCTGTGCTCGGACCGATGCCCCCGCCCAGGATGATCGGCGGATGCGGGCGCTGCACGGGCTTGGGCCAGGCCCAGCTTTTCTCGAAATGGATATGCTCGCCGTGGAACTCGGCCTCATCCTGGGTCCACAGCGCTTTCATCAGCAGGATTTTCTCGCGCAGGATGGCGCGGCGCTTCTTGTAGTCCAGGCCATGGTTGCGCATTTCCTCCGCGCACCAGCCATACCCGATGCCCAGCTCGAAACGTCCGCCGGAGATCATGTCCAGGCTGGCCACTTCCTTGGCCAACCAGATCGGATCTCGCTGGGCCACCAGCGTGATGCCGGTGCACAGCCGGATTTTGCTCGTGACGGCGGCCGCGGCTGCAAGGGCCACGAACTGATCATGCGAGCGCCAGTAGCACTCAGGCAGCGGCGGTGCATTCTTGCGCCCACCCCAGGGCGTCTCGCGGCTGGTGGGAATATGGCTGTGCTCTGGAAACCACAGGGACTCGAAACCCCTGGCCTCGACTTCGCGGGCCAGCTCCACCGGCTGGATGGACTTGTCGGTCGGAAAAATGACGACGCCGAGCTTCATGAGCGATCTCCTGGGCTTGGGTTTCCCGAATCCAGCAGGTGTGCCGGAGGATATGGCGAGTCCGGGTTGCGTACCATCAGAGTGACTGGTGCCGGGTTTCCGGAATCAGGAACAGCACCGTCAAAAGACTGATGCCGGCAGCGCCCACCACCCACCATGCCGGTGCGAGCGGGTTGCCGGTTTCCCGGATGAGCCACGCGGCGACGAGTGGTGTGGTGCCGCCAAAAAGGCCAATCGCCGCGTTGTAACCGATCGCGAGGCCCGTACAGCGCACGGCGCGAGGAATGAGTTCGACGTTGACCACGACCGCCCCGCCGATGCAGGCAAAGGCCACCGCAAAGCCAAGCTCGCCGAGAAAAATGAGCATGGGGTCGGTGTGATGCATCAACTGGAACAGCGGCAATGCGCCAAAGGCGGCCAGCGCAAAACCGGCAATCAGCATGGGCTTGCGGCCTACGCGATCAGCCAGCCACGCGGCCAGCGGCAGGAGCAGGAGCAGTACGGCCATCGCTGCCGTGTTGTTGTTGAAGGCAATGCCTTCGGGCAGCTGATCCACGACCTTGATATAGGTGACGGCATAGACGAAGGCGGCGTAGAACGTGACACCCTGCCCGATGTTGAGCAGCAAGACCCGAAGTACGGAACCGCGATGGCGACCAAAGGTATCGCGCAGCGGTTGGCTGCTCTCGACCGGTGCGCCCTCGGTGTGCAGCGCGCGGCGCACCAGCAAGCCGGTGATTGCAACCAGTGCGCCCAACAGGAACGGGATTCGCCAGCCCCACGAACTCAATTGTTCTGCGGACAAGGTGTCCGCAACAATGGAACCCATCAGCGAACCCAGCAGGATGCCAGCGACTGAACCCCAGACACCCCAGACGGCGTTGAAAGCACGGCGATTGGCGGATGAATGCTCGACGAGAAAAATGACCGACGTGGTGTACTCGCCGCCGACGGACAGGCCTTGGACCATGCGCAGCACGACGATGAGGATCGGGGCTGCCACGCCGATGGACGCATAGGTTGGCAGCAGACCTATCAGTACGGTCGGCACCGCCATGCACAACACGGACAACATCAGCGCTCGACGGCGCCCCACCAGGTCGCCGATGCGGCCGAACACCACACCACCCAAGGGTCTGACGAGGAAGCCGGCGGCGAAGGCGCCGAAAGCGGCGATCAGAGAGACGGCAGGATCAGTGGAGGGGAAGAACAGCTGGCCGATGACCGAAGCGAAGTAACCGTAGACTGCAAAGTCGTACCACTCCATCACATTGCCGGCGAGGCCGGCCATGATGATGCGGGTATGGCTGGGGTCTTTCGCAGCACCGGGCGTCACGGCAGGGGAATCTGTTGGCATCTGCATCTCCTCTGAGCCTGGCTCCCTGGCTTTGGTTGTGCATGCTGTTCATGCGGGACTGGACCCGGCGATGCGTTGCCGCGATCGCCGGGCGAAGGGGTCTGCCCTGAAAAGATCAGCAGACCTCGAAAAGACCGGCGGCGCCCATGCCGGTGCCGATGCACATGGTGACCACCACGTACTTCACGCCGCGGCGCTTGCCTTCGATGAGGGCATGGCCGACCAGTCGGCTGCCCGTCATGCCATAGGGATGACCGACCGCGATCGCGCCACCGTTCACATTGAGACGCTCGGCAGGAATCCCGAGCTTGTCACGGCAGTAGATCACCTGGACTGCGAACGCCTCGTTGAGCTCCCACAGACCGATGTCCTCCACCTTGACCCCGGTCTGCTTGAGGAGCTTGGGCACCGCGAACACAGGGCCGATACCCATCTCGTCGGGTTCGCAGCCGGCCACGGCGAAACCGCGGAAGATCCCCATCGGCTTCAGGCCTTTCTGCGCAGCGAGACGGTCGCTCATCAAGACTTGCACGGCTGCGCCATCCGAGAACTGGCTGGCGTTGCCGGCGGCGATGCAGCCACCCTCAACCGCGGGCTTGATCACCGAAACCCCTT
>JBDLQR010000176.1:0-3165 GCA_039800485.1 Pseudomonadota bacterium | reverse complement strand
AGTGGTGTGCTCTGTGCGGGCGGCACGGTGCGTTCCCATCTCGGCATCCTCACACGCGAGTACGGGATTCCCTGTTTCATGAACGCGCGACTCTCCGGCATCCGCGAGGGTGACACGGTACGCATGGAATGTTCGGCCACCGCCAGGACTGCGGAGCACTACCAGCGGGGCGTCGAACAGACCGGCCGGGTATGGAGGGTCCGCCCATGAGCCTGAGCTACACCCAGCTGCTGGAAACGAACAATCTCATCCAGCAGAACACCGACGAGACCTACTGGCTGTGCCTCACGCGCACGGTGCAGGAGTCCAAGCTCTTCCCGGTCTCGCCGTACATGATCCTGTCCTACTTCATGGCGTTCTATCGCTACCCCGCGCTGCTGCGGAAGATAGAGACGCACATGCGAGCAGAGGAAATCGGCGATCGCGTGCGCGGGCGGGGTATCAAGTGCCAGAACCCGGCCATGGGCTGGGGCTTGCCCAATTTCTACCTTCTGGGTCGCGAATACCTGATCTCCCTCGGGCTCATCCGCCCGCAGGATGCCGTGGAAGACATCATCTACGTGCTCGACTTCTGGAAACGCTTCCAGCTGGCCTGGCACCGCAACGACGCCCATCTCACCAATCGCGAGTTCGGCCATCGCGCGCAGATCCTCCCGGAGCGACGGCTGCAGATTTTTCACGCAGATCTCTACGACTGTGCGGAGGGCGATCCGCTGCATGCCGCTGCCCAGGCTTTCATGGCGGCGACCTCGCAGTACGGCTTTCTCGTGTCCTGCGAATCCCGCATCGCGCTCACCAATCAGGGGCCCTACAAACTGGATGACGAGCGCGAGCTCATCGTGCGTGATTTCATGGATCTGGCGGAAGGTGACTATCCCTGGCTGGACGGCGTGGCGGCCGAGATGCCCTACAACAACCTCACGGTCCCCATGGCGGTCAAGGGCTGTCACTTCCACATCATGGACGACTGGGGCTCCTTCGAATCCCAGCCGGAATTCAAGTCACACCACATGGTGGGGGTTGGCCTGTACACCTCCGATTGCCTGACGGACTCGTATGTGCCGGTGGGCATGGGTAGCCGCGAGGAACTCACGGCCACCTTCAATGACCTCACCGCGCGCGCCAAAGAGGCCACCGCCAAACTCTGGAAGCGCATCGCGGGCTGGAGCCGTGACCAGATGATCGATGCCGGGGCCATCACCTATTTCGCCATCTGCAAGGACATTGCCCACGTGGCAGGGTGCTACGACCCCGCAGACTGGATCCTCGTCGACGAGCGCGCCGAACGTCTGCGCCCGCTGCTGAATGATGAATACAGCAACATGTCGCTGTGGGAGATCCTGGGGCCTCTCTCGCACCCCAGCCAGCGCATGCACGACTACCAGTTGATGCAGCACGCGAATCTGCCGGCGAATACCTACTCGCTCATTCCATACTCGATTCTCGATGACGGCGACTACACCCGGACCTGTGGCGAAATGCATCCCGGTGTCACCCATCTCGAGCCCAAGGCTGATCGCTACCGCACTACCCGGGGCGTGATCGGGATCGCGGCCTACAACGAGGCAGTGAAGGCGTTCACGCCCCGCCTCAATCAACCGCGTTTCCGGTTCCGGTGCGAGAGCTGGCTCAAGTATCATTACGACACTCCGCTGGCCCAGGAGATGTACCGCATCGAACAGGAAGACTCCCGCCTGCTGCGCGATCGCGGGGCGGGATTGCGGCGCGCGGACATCGAGAAACTTCGCAAGTAGGACACCATGCAAATCGGACAACTGATCCGGCGCGCCGCGCTGTATTTCGGCGACGCGCCCTGTCTCGTGGAAGGCGCCCGGCAGATTTCGTTCCGGGAATTCGATGCGGCGACCGATCGCCTCGGCAATGCCCTGCTGGCCCGCGGCCTGGTAGCGGGTGACCGCGTGGGCGTGCTGCTCTCCAACAGCATCGAATGCCTCATTGCCTATTACGCGGTTGCCAAAGCCGGGCTGGTGCGCGTGGGCCTGAATACCCGCGAAACGCTGGACAATCATCTCTACAAGATTGCCGACGCCGGGTGTCGTGCAGTGATCCACGCAGACGTGCAGGGATTGACTGCTGAGCAGCTCATCGGCACGGTCGAGCTCTCACGTCTGATTGCCGACGGCGCATCGTCACCCTGCGCCATCGACCGGGCGCTCGATGAACCCTATCGGCTCGGCTTCACCGGTGGCACCACCGGCAAGGCCAAGGCCGTCACGCTCACCACGCGCGGTGAGCTGGCCGAGCTTTCCGCCTTCCTCATGGATCTGGTCCCGGACATCCGCCCCGGCGACACCTTCCTGCATGCAGCCCCGATCGCCCATGCCTCTGGCGCCTTTTTCCTGCCGGCACTGGTGCGGGGTGCAACCTCGCTCATCATGCCCAAGTTCGATGCCGCCGAATTCGTGACGCTGGCCGAGAACACCCAGGCCAGCATGACCTTCCTCGTGCCCACCATGCTCGCGATGATTCTCGAGGAACCGGCACTCGCGACCGCGCGGCTGAACCTGCGAACCATCAGCTACGGCGCGTCGCCCATCGCGCCTACCTTGCTCGAGCGGGCGCAGGCGCGCTTCGGCAAGGTCTTCGCGCAGACCTATGGTCAGGCGGAGAGCCCCATGGTCATCACCTGTCTTGGGCCGGCTGAGCACGATCGCATCGGCTCTTGTGGTCGTCCGTTCACGTTCGTGGATGTGTGCATCCTCGATGATGACGACAAGCCGCTGCCGCCCGGCGAGGTGGGCGAGATCTGCTGCCGCGGGCCGCAGACCATGGCCTACTACTGGAACCGGCCGGAAGCCACTGAACAGGCTTTCCGCAGCGGCTGGTTGCACACCGGCGACATCGGGCGCATGGATGAGGACGGTTACTTCTACATCCTCGACCGCAAGAACGACATGCTGATTTCCGGAGGCTACAACGTCTATCCCCGCGAAGTGGAAGATGTGCTGCTGGAATGTGAGGGTGTGGTGGAAGCTGCAGTGGTGGGTCTGCCCGACGAGAAATGGGGTGACCGCATCCATGCAGTGGTGGCCGGCCGCGAGGATCTGGATCCTGCGGCGGTGCTGGCCCATGCCAAGGCCCGGCTCGCCAACTACAAATGCCCGAAGGATCTGGAACGCTGGGATGAATTGCCCAAGAGCGCCG
>JBDLQR010000175.1:0-11869 GCA_039800485.1 Pseudomonadota bacterium | reverse complement strand
AAAAGGTGAGTGGAAGAGCCCGGTGCCGTGATCCCGATTCGGCGCCCTTCGAGATCAGCGGGTGCGCTGTAACGGCCAGCGAGGTCCGGGTTGGCGACCAGCACGATGGCAGGATAGCGGGCCAGCAGCACGAACGCGGAGACTGCTTGCCCTCGCGCGCGCATGTTCACCACATGTTCGAAAGACCCCGCCACCACATCGGCACTGCCACCCATGAGGGCCTGCAATGACTTGGCACCCCCCGGGAAGTCGATGATCTCGACCGCGAGGCCTGCTTCCCGGAAGTATCCGAGTCGCTCGGCCAGCGTCAGCGGCAGGTAGTAGAAGAGCGCCTGACCGCCAACGGCCAGCCGCACCGGGCGTGCTTCACCGGCCGCGACCGGCAAGCACACCATCAGCACTGTGAAGATCAGGAGGACGCGAGACGCACGCGCCCTCACTGACCCGGATCTCAAACGCATCTTTGTGCGAGCGTCACCACCTACTCAGACCGGATCCCAGCAGAACACATCTCCCGAGCGCAGCAGCGGATAGAAGTCATGCTCGAACTGGGGAATCATGCGATCGATGATTTTCTCCGGCGTCCAGCCCTCGGCCGTGTGCGCCGTCTTGAACGGCCGGTTCTGGCTGAAGAGGAAGATTTCATTGTTGCGCACGCCGAGAATCTGCCCGTTCACCTTGTGGGCAGCGTCCGACAGCAGGGCGACTGCGCAGGGTGAGACCTTTTCCGGCACCAGCTGCTTGAGGCGCTCCACGCGGATGGCCTGTTCCGGGCTCGTGATCGGAATGGAGTCGATCATGCGCGTCCAGGCGAAAGGCGCAATGCAGTTGGAGCGGACATTGAACTTCTGCATGTCCAGTGCGATCGACTTGGACAGGCCGACGATTCCGAGCTTGGCGGCGGAATAATTGGCCTGGCCGAAGTTGCCGATCAGCCCCGAGGTGGAAGTCATGTGCACGAAGGCACCGCTCTTCTGCTCCTTGAAATGATTCGCTGCGGCACGGGCCATGTTGAATGAGCCGATCAGGTGCACATTGATGACCGCATGGAAATCGTCCTGCGTCATCTTGTGAAAGATCACATCGCGCAGGTTGCCGGCGTTGTTCACCACCCCGTCGATGCCGCCCAGGCGGTCTACGGTCTCGGCCACCATTTCATGGGCGTCATCCCAGGAGGCCACGCTCTTGGTCAGCGCAATCGCCCGCCCGCCCATGGCCTCGATCTCCTTGACCACTTCCTGCGCGGGGCCCGCATCACCACCGCTGCCATCGATTGAGACACCGAGGTCGTTCACCGCCACCGCCGCGCCCTCGCGCGCTGCCTCCAGTGCGATGGCACGACCCACGCCCCGGCCTGCGCCGGTGACCAGAATCACCTTGTTCTTGAGAATCATGCGGGCTCCCCCCTTTTGCTGGAGCCGCGCAGTCTAAGCGCTGAGCCGGCCGTGCTCCATCCAGGGTGGCGCCTTGCCCGGCTCAGAGATGCATCAGGGAGCAACAGCGGGACACAGGGCTACGCGCTGCAACGCGGATTTTTCTTACAGAGAGGCTTTCTGGAATCCTATTTCCCAATTTTCATCAAACACTTGCATCATTTTTTGAAAGTCAGTTATAAGATTCGTGCAACTCAAGTGGAGATTTCCGATGTACAGCCGCGTCCGCCTCCTGTGCGCCATAGAGGTGCTCTGCCTCTCATTGGCGGCGTTTTCCACCGCGCACGCCGACCTGATGTCCACGGTCGACCGCTCCATGGCCACCTTCAATCCTGCAGGCAAATATGTGCGCAAGCCCATCGAACGCGCCGTGCCCAGGCTCAATTTCCGCGGCGCTTTCCGCCAGTGGGGCGATGTGCTGATCGATACCGATGACCAGGTCGGGTTCCGTGGCCAGGATTTCCGCTTTGCCCAGCTGCAAAATCTGCTGGAGCTGGAGATGTCCTACCAGCTCGGTCCGGGGCTCGAACTGAACGCGGTCACCCACGCGCTGTATGACGGGGTCTACGACTGGCAGAGCAGTGCTGCGCTGTATGCCGACCGGGACGACAGGACAGTTGAGCTCTACGACGACGCTGAACGGCTGATGCGCGAGCTCTATGTGAGCTATCGACGACCGGGGTTTGATCTCCTGCTCGGCAAGCAGCAGGTCATCTGGGGCAAGATGGACGGCCAGTTCATCGACATCATCAACGGCATGGACCGCCGGGAGGCGGTGCAGCTGGAGACCGAGGACTTCGAACTCCGTCGTCTGCCCACCTGGATGGCCAACTCGACCTTCCATTTCGGCCGCAACTCCCTGCAACTGCTCTACATCTTTGATTTCGAGGAAGACCGTCAGGCGCGTCCGGGAACACCCTGGCATTCCCCTGCGATTCCGCCCCCGAATGCGCTGGGACAGATCATCCTGCCCCGCGTCGGACCGCAATCATCGGATTTTGATGACCATGAATTCGGGATGCGCTTCGACCGCTCGGCAGGCGCGCTCACCTATGGCTTCATCTATGCCTGGCTCTGGGACAAGAACCCGGTGGGCCATGTGGTCGGCACCACCAATGACGGCACCAGTACGCTCGTGAATCTCCAGCCGCGGCACGAGCGCCTCCACCACTTCGGGGTGACGGCCGACTATGCCACGACCTTGATGGATGTCCCGCTGGTGGGCGCCTTGCCGTCGGTATTCCGCATGGAGGCGCTGTGGACCAAGGGCGTGCGCTTTCAGGACTACACCAAGGTGGAGGCCGCGCGGCTCGGTGCGGATACCAATGGCACAGCCCAGCACGACACCCTGCGCATGGCCCTGGCGGCCGAATTCGGGCTGCCACACAACACGACGCTGATTTTCCAGCCGTCCCTCTATTACACGTTCGGATGGAATCCGAACCTGGGCTATGCTTTTGGAGGCGGCATTGGTGATGAGTGGACCTTGATTCCGGTGGTGTACGTTGCGCGACCTTTCGCCTTCTCGCGCGACCGGCTGAGCATGAACTTCACCGCCTTCCCCGTGGTGAGCGGACCAGACAAGGAATGGCAAGGCATCAAGACCAAGCTGCGGGTCAAGTACAAGTTCTCGCAATTCATTTCGACCCAGCTGGTATACAACGGCTATGACGCAGGTCGACCAAACGAGTTCTACGGTCAGTATGACGAGTGGGACAACATCGGCTGGGAGCTGAACTATGAATTCTGAAACGGCTTTCCGGCGTTTGCCGGGTACGAGGATGTTGCTGGCATTGCTCCTCGCGCCGGCATGCGTGACGGCTGACGAACCGACCTGGCGCACGGTCGAACAGCTGACGACCGAGGAACAGGCTCTCTTTGATCCCGCGGCGGAGACGCCACGTGATGCGGCCATTCCCTATCTGCCGGCCGAGCCCTATCCCTTCTCTGCGCCCTATACGGCGGAAGAAATGGGCTATCGCTCAGCGGAGTTTCCGCACATCTCACGCTGGACTCATTCCCTGATTGATGTCTTTGGCGTCATCACCAGTACCGGATACATCAATCAAGGCATGGGTGTCTCCTATGTGGAGCAGACCACAGGGCCGGGGCTGGATGGCTACATGCGGGGGCTCGCGGCCGGTGATGTGCATTCCAAATGGCTCATCTACAGCAAGTTTCCGCCGGAGACAGAGGCCGAACAACAGCTCTGGCTGGTGTATCGCACGGATCCCAAGGTCACCACCAAGATGGATTTCTTCGTGTACTCACCGGCGATGCGCAGGGTGCGGCGGCAACCCCAGCCGCGGCGCGACCAGCGCTTTCCGGACAACGCGCAGACCTTCGATGATGTGATAGGTCGTGATCCCTGGGAGATGAACTGGAAACTGCTTGGCGTGGATGTGCTCTACCAGACGGTGCGCTATCCGGGGACGCGTCCGACCATCACGCTCAACCATGGCAACCAGGGCTTCGTCGAGGAGAACACGGCCTCCATCCGTCCGATGGGGCCGGACTATGCCCACTACCGCGCCGACGGCGGCGTGGACTGCTGGGTGGTGATGGGCACCATCAAGCCGGACCTGGTGCCGGACTACAACGAGAAGTTCCTCATCTTCTGGCTCGACAAGACGCATTTCTATCCGCTGCGCACCGAGAAATACGACAAGGACGGCAATCTCATGATGGTCGAGGTGCGTAACGCCCGGCTCGAGAATCCGTCACGTGAAGGGTTCGGGTACTCGGCGCACAACACGGTGTACTGGGACATCCAGCACGACATCATGAGCTACAGTTTCCACGACGGGCATGAACCCGTGACCTGGACAGAGGAGCAGAAGGGCATGCTCTTCACGCCCGAGTTCATGCGGCGGCAGTGGCTGGTGAAACCCGTGAAATCCCTGTCGCTGGTGGAGAACCCGGACCACTATTTCATGCGTCCGCATCTCGACCGGGAGAAGTTTCCCGAAGTCAGGAAGATCTCATTGCCGCCGGAGCTCGAGGCCCGTATTGCGGCCCAGGAGAGCGCGGGACACCTCGTGTTCGACGAGGGGTCGGCATCCGCGGGAGGGCAATGAAATTCGGTCGTCCGCGGTTCAGCAGATGGCTCCTTGTGACGGGCTGTCTGCTGCTCGGTGGCTGTGACCAGCGGGAATCCCCCGGGTCTCTGGAAGGCTCGCCGCCGGGCCCCTATCGTCTGCTGCTGGAGCTCTCCCCCCCTGAGCCTGTACCCGGGGAACCGGCCGAGCTGCGCTTCACCCTGACGCAGGCAGACTCCGGCGCGCCGGTGCAGGATTTGCAGATCGTGCACGAACGCGCCTTGCACACCTTCATCGTTGCCTCTGATTTCACCAGCTTCGCGCACCTCCACCAGGAGGATCTGGCGCCGCGACCAGCGGAGGATGAGGCACAAGGCGTCTTCCGCTTCCCCTATGTATTTCCTGCTGGGGGCACTTATCGCATCTTCAACGAGTTCACGCATCGCGACCGCTCGTGGGTGAAACACTTCGAGTTCCGCACCCGCAACGCACCTGACGGCCCGGCTCCGCAGGCCGATCCTCGTCCGAACAATAGCGTCACGCGCGATGGTTTCGAGGCACGCCTGTCCACATCGCCCGTGCAACCCGTGGCGGGACATGAGGCCGAGCTGGTGCTGGAACTCACGCGCGCGGGCCGGCCGGTTGAAGATCTCGAGCTGCTGCTGGGCGCGGAGGTCCACGTCGCCGTGTGGCGCCTCGATGGCGCCCATTTCGGTCACACCCACAGCTACACGCCCGCCATGGCGGCGATGATGCGGGACATGGCAGCGCATCCAGGCAGCCATTCCGCGGCGATGATGATCGAGATGATGTCCCGACCAGCAAGCCTCGAGTACCGAGGGCCGGTTGTTCCCATCAGGCACACTTTTCCCGAGCCCGGCATCTACCAGCTGTTTCTGCAGTGTGCGCCCGCCGGCGTGCCACGGGTCTTCCCTTTCAAGGTCGAGGTGGGAGCCTGGCGCGAAGGTATCGACACCCGTATTGAAAGTCGGGTGCCAGACGCGTGAGTGCGCGGGTTGTGGTCTGGGTGCTGCTCTTCAGCCTCTCCGGCACGGCCCGGGCCGGCCACGGGCTCATCAATTCCTTTGCTGGCATCACGTGGTTGCCGGAGGCCGGTCTGCTGCCGATCGATTTCGGCTGGCGGGTGGATTGCTGGGCGGAAAAGTTCGAAGTCATGCAGGCAGACAGTGCAGAGCTGGCTGTCGGGCTGTTGCACGCCCATGCGATGGAGCGCCTGGCTGAAGCAATCCTGCTGGTGAAACAGGGTCAGGCGGGTGCCGCCGGACCTGCACTTGAGGCCTACGCTGACTTGCTGGCGGAAACCATGGCGCGGATCGATGAACTCGATGAGCCGGACCAGACCTCCGCCCACCTTGCCTTCGCTGCGCGGTTGCTGGAAGCCCGGTACATAGTGTCCACCGAGTATCCGGATCTGCCACGCGACCAGCGCAAGGTCCTGGTGCCCGCAATGGAAGCTGCACAAGAGGCCTACCAGGCGCAGCGCGCACCGCTGTCACGGCGCAACCAGGAAAGTCTTTTTTTCAGGGAGGAGGAAGTGCGCTGGTCCTGGGAACAGGGTCTGGCGGCTGACGCCCAGGGTCTCTGAAAACGCTCGCCTTACCCTCCCCGCTGCCATGGTGCCGATGGCAAAAGCAGGGGGGCTGACCGAAAATGGGACAGGTTCCTGCCACGGTCTCTCGTCCATGCGTTGCCCAGTCTCCTCCCTCCCCCGCCCCACCACTCGCACACTGTGGGTGACGCAACCATGAGCGGCGCGCTCGAGGGCGTGCGGGTACTCGACCTCACCACCGTACTGATGGGCCCGTTTGCCACCCAGCTGCTGGGCGACATGGGTGCAGACATCGTCAAGGTGGAACCGCCCACCGGAGATACCACGCGCAGCCTCGGTCCTGCACGCCATCCCGGCATGGGTGCGGGCTTCCTGCATGTGAACCGCAACAAGCGCAGCCTGGTGCTGAATCTCAAGCAGCCGGAAGGGCACGCTGCCCTGCTGAAGCTTGCGGCCTCGGCGGATGTCCTCATCTACAACGTGCGCCCTCAGGCCATGGCCCGGCTGGATCTCGGCTATGAGCGCCTCCGTGCAATCAATCCACGCCTGATTTACGCCGGAGTGTTTGGCTATGGACAGGATGGGCCCTACGCCGCGAAGCCTGCCTACGACGATCTCATCCAGGGTGCCATCGGCCTGCCTTCGCTGGTTGCACGCGTGGGCGATGGCACACCGCGTTACGTGCCGATTGCGATGGTGGACCGTACCGTTGGCGTGAGCGCGGCCATGGCAGTCTCCGCTGCGCTGTACCGCCGGGAAAAAACCGGGCTGGGCCAGGCGGTGGACATTCCGATGTTCGAGACCATGGTGCCCTTCATGCTCGGCGAACATCTGGCCGGCGCAACATTCGATCCCCCGCTGGGCGAGGCAGGTTATGCCCGCATGCTGGCGCGCGAGCGCACGCCCTATGTCACCCGTGATGGTTATCTCTGCGCGCTCATCTACAACGATGGCCAATGGCGCAGCTTCTGCCGGATGATCGGCGACCCCGGGATGTTTGAGCGCGATCCCCGCCTGGCCACGCTGAGCACCCGCACCACCCATGTCCGCGAGCTGTATGGAATGGTGGCGGAGATATTGCTCACCCGGACCACAGCCGAGTGGATGCAGCTGTTCGAGGCCGCGGACATCCCCGCGATTCCGCTGCAAACACTGGGATCGCTGGTGGAGGATCCGCATCTCGCCGCGACGGGTTATTTCGAGGTCAATGAACACCCCAGTGAGGGCCGCATACGTGAGATGCGGCCCGCGAGCCACTGGACGGAGTCGCCCGCGAGCATCCGGCGTCCGGCGCCGCGCCTCGGTTAGCACAGTCGGGAAATCCTCGCCGAACTGGGGTATACAGAGGCGGAGATCAATGCGCTGCTGGATGCGGGCGTGACGAAAGTGCCGTGATGACGGCCGAAAACAATTTCCGGGGGAAAGACTGTCATGCGTGAGCCCTTGTCCATCTCGATGTCGCGTCTGCGCGACGAAGGTGTGGTCCATCTGCCCCAGGCACTGGATGCCGCCGCGCTGAGCGAGGCGGAGTCACTTTTCAACTGGAGCATTGCGCATCCCACGGCGTCAGCCTGCACCTTCTATGAGGGGGAAGGTGGAACCTTCTACCAGGACCTCTGCAATCCCGAAGCTGCGCTCGCTTATCGTGATTTCCTGTGCAAATCACCGGTCGCGGATCTGGTCGCCGCACTCTGGGGCAGCCCGGATGTGTGGTTCCTGTATGAACAGATCTTCCTCAAGGAAGGCGCAGCCGCACGGCGCACACCGTGGCACCAGGATGCCCCCTATCTCGCGCTGGACGGGGAGCAGATCGCGGTGATGTGGATCAACTTCCATCCCGTCGCACAGGAACACTCCCTCGAATTCGTGCGCGGCTCCCACAAGGGCCCGCTCTACGATGGGTCGGCCTTCGACCCGGCGGACGACACCGCCCCCATCTATGCGCAAGGCCTCCCGCGCCTGCCCGATATCGAGGCCGATCGGTCGGCCTGGGATATCGTCTCGTTCGGCATCACGCCGGGTGATGTGGTGATCTTTCACCCCCAGATCCTGCATGGTGGAGCGCCTACTGCGGACGGGGATTCCAGACGCACCCTGTCCCTGCGTTTCTTCGGGCGCGACGCCGTGTACGCGCGTCGCCCGGGACCGGCCCCGGCGCCGATGGTGGCGGGTCTGCATGATCGTCTCCAACCGGGAGACCCCTTCCGGCATCGGGCCTTCCCCAAACTGCGGCCGCGCCCTCTCGGCTTCGAGAACATTCCCCGGGTGCCGGGCCACGCCAGGGCACTCAAGGATCAGATCCGGCGGGTCAGCCCGTGAACCACGCCATCGGCGCTGCCCGGGATAGCCTGGCGCGTGAGGGCTATGCCGTGGTCGAGGGCGCGCTTGGCGCGGCCGAAACGCGCGATATCCGCGCGCGCCTGTGGTCCGGCATGAACACCAGTGAAGAAGATGGCGTGCCACTGCGGGGCTATGCCTTCGATACCGATGCGCACAACCTGCGGGTGTTCCACCTGTTCAACCTGGATCCTGTCTTCGTTGATCTCATCCAGCGGCCGCTTGCGCGCGCCATGGTGGAAGCGCTGCTGGGCGAGGACTACCTCATCTCCAATTTCAGCGCGAACGTGACCACCCCCGGCAGCGGCAGGATGCAACTCCACGCGGATCAGGGCTATGTGCCACCACCGTGGCCAGACCAGCCTCTGGCCTGCAATGTCGCCTGGCTGCTGGACGATTTCACCGAGGACAACGGTGGCACGCGCTATGTGCCCCGGTCCCACCTGAAGAGCGCGAATCCGGAACCGGGGGATGAAGCGGCGAGCGTCCCGATTGTCGCCCCGGCCGGCAGCATGCTGGTGATGGATGGGCGACTGTGGCACCAGACCGGAGCCAATCAGAGCAGCAATACACAGCGGGCCGCACTCTTCGGCTATTACGTGAAGCGCTGGCTGCGCCCTCAGATCAACTGGACGGCAGCTTTGTGGCCCGAGACGGTGGAAACCCTGTCCCCTGCCTTCCTCGACCTGCTCGGTTATTACTCGGGCAATGTGGAAACCCAGGTGCCGAATGGCAAGCGCGCGCGAGTTCCCATGCCGCCGGACCTCGGCGCTGCGCGCCGGACCCGGTTTGCCCTCGGACACGAGGCATGATTTTCACGTGGCATTGCCTGATGTCCCCGATTAGCATCCCTTCCCCATGAAAATGCGTGCAGAAGCGTTCCGCCAGTGGAACGCAAAATCCATCACCCTGGTCGGGATGTCCGGCGTCGGCAAGACCTGGCTGTCTTCGCGCTTGCGGCAATCACACTGGTTTCATTATTCAGCCGACTACCGTATCGGCACCCGCTACCTGAGCGAACCCATTCTGGACAACATCAAGCGCCAGGCCATGCAGGTGCCCTTCCTGCGCGACCTGCTGCGCTCTGATTCGATCTACATCTCCAACAACATCACTGTCGACAACCTCAGTGCCGTGCTGACCTATCTGGGCAAGCTCGGCGGCCCGGCGCGCGGCGGGCTGCCCTTGGCCGAATTCAAGCACCGCCAGCGCCAGTACCGTGATGCGGAGGTTGCCGCGATGCTCGACATCCCCGAGTTCATCACCAAGGCGCGCAACATCTACGGCTATCAGAATTTCATCAATGATTCCGCCGGCAGCCTGTGCGAGCTGGGCGACCCCAAGGTTCTGGAGGTCCTCGCGGAGCACACGCTCATCCTCTACATCGAGGCGACCGAAGAAAACGGGCGTGAGCTGCTGCGCCGGGCTGAGGCTGATCCCAAGCCCCTGTATTACCGCGAGGAGTTTCTGGACGCCCAGCTCGCCGGGTACATGCGGGAGCGCGGTATCGAGCGCATCGACGACATCGAGCCCGATCACTTCGTGCTGTGGATGTTTCCACGACTGTTTCAGGCCCGCATCCCGCGCTACGAGGCGATCGCACGGGAGCATGGGTACACGATACGCGCCGATGTGATCGCCGGTGTGCGTGGCGAAGAGGATTTTCTGCGCTGCGTGGAAGCGGTGCTCGAAGCCGCCCCCTGATCAACCCTCAACCTGGCTGGAGCCTAGCGCCATGCAGGAACCCGCGTTCACGAATGTTGAAACCAATGGCGTCACACTGCGCACCGTCGTACAAGGCGACGGTCCCTTGGTCATCCTGCTCCATGGCTGGCCGCAATGCTGGTACCTGTGGCGTCACCAGATAGCGCCGCTGGTTGCCGCAGGCTACAAGGTCGCGGTGCCTGACCAACGCGGTTTCGGAGGCAGCAGCAGTCCGCCCGCGATCGAGGATTACAACATCCGCCAGATGGCCGCGGACGTCGTCGGTCTTGCCCGCGCCCTCGGACATGAAACCTTCAATCTCATCGGGCACGACTGGGGTTGCATCGTGGCGTGGAATACCGCCCTGCTGCATCCGGAAAACTGTGTGACCATCATGGGCATGTCCGTGCCTTTCTGGCGGGCAGGTCCTGATACCGTGAACCCGCGTGGCATGGATGATCGATTCTGGTACATCCGCTATTTCCAGCCCCCGGGCATAGTGGAAGCGGAGCTGGAGGCCGACATCCGTACCAGCCTGCTCAAGGCGTATGTAGGTCTCTCTGCCGACGCCAAGCCACATACCTGGATGAGCCAGCTGCAGCATCCACGCGACAGCAAGCTGCTCGACCTGTTGCCCATGCCTGATCACCTCCCCGCCTGGCTGAGCGAAGAAGATCTGGATTACTACGTGGCGCAATATCGACGGAGCGGCTTCCGGGGTCCGTGCAATCTCTATCGCAACCTGCCCACCATGGATGCACTGACGCCGGAGCTGGAGGGCCTCAAGTTCACGCAACCCGCAGCCTTCATTGCCGGCACGCAGGATGAAGTCCTGGACTACGACCCCAACTGGCGCGAACGCCTGCCCCGCAGTTTCGATGATCTGCGTTTCATGGAACTCATCGAAGGCGCAGGCCACTGGCTGCAGGTTGAGAAGCCGGCAGAAACGACAGCGCTGGTCCTGCGCTTTCTGCGTGATGTGGCTCCCGTGGCATGAGAGTCGTACTCGTCACCGGTGCCGGCAGCGGAATCGGTCGCGCCGTGGCGCTCGGCTTTCTCGGCGCGGGCGATGCCGTGGTGCTGGCGGGGCGGCGACCCGAGGCCCTTGCTGAAACCGCGGCCCTGGCGAGTCAGGCCCGCGATCGGGCATTCGTCGTGCCTGCCGATGTCTCGGATCCGGAGTCCGTCGCCGCCCTTTTTGCCACCACCGAACAGCGATTTGGTCGTCTTGATGTGCTCTTCAACAACGCCGGCACAGGGGCGCCCGCCATGAGCATCGACGAAATGTCGCTGGCCCAGTGGCGCGCAGTAGTGGACGTGAACCTGAACGGCGCCTTCTACTGTGCCCGCGAAGCTTTCCGCTTGATGCGCCACCAGCAACCCCAAGGGGGCCGCATCATCAACAATGGTTCGATTTCGGCGCATGTACCGCGGCCGGGCAGCGCGGCGTATACCGCCACCAAACATGGGCTGACCGGGCTCACGCGTACCCTGTCCCTGGACGGTCGGGCGTTCAATATCGCCTGTGGGCAGATCGATATCGGGAACGCAGACACTGCCATCGCGCAGCCGATGCGTCAGGGGATTCGTCAGGCCCATGGCGACATCCGCGTCGAACCCGTGATGGATGTCGCCCATGCGGCCAGTGCGGTGCTCTACATGGCCGGACTGCCGCTGGAGGCAAATGTGCAATTCATGACCGTGATGGCGACAACCATGCCCTACATCGGTCGCGGCTGAGGATTTTTCAAGACCATGTCCACACACCAGATCCGTTACGAGGTGAG
>JBDLQR010000174.1:0-2966 GCA_039800485.1 Pseudomonadota bacterium | reverse complement strand
TACGAACTCGAGCACTTCGGGATGCCGTTCGACCGCAACCCGGATGGCACCATCTACCAGCGCCCCTTTGGCGGCCACACCGCCAACTATGGCGAGAAGCCGGTGCAGCGCGCCTGCGCCGCGGCCGACCGCACCGGGCACGCCATGCTGCACACGCTGTACCAGCAGAACGTCAAGGCCCGCACCAACTTCTTCGTGGAGTGGATGGCGCTGGACCTGATCCGTGACGCCGACGGTGACGTGCTGGGCGTCACCGCGCTGGAGATGGAGACGGGCGACGTCCACATCCTCGAAGGCAAGGTCACCCTGTTCGCCACGGGCGGCGCCGGTCGCATCTACGCGGCCAGCACCAACGCCTTCATCAACACCGGTGACGGTCTGGGCATGGCCGCGCGGGCGGGGGTGCCGCTGGAGGACATGGAGTTCTGGCAGTTCCACCCCACCGGCGTGGCCGGGGCGGGCGTGCTGATCACCGAGGGCGTGCGCGGCGAAGGCGGCATTCTGCTCAACAAGCACGGCGAGCGCTTCATGGAGCGTTATGCGCCAACGCTCAAAGACCTGGCGCCGCGTGACTTCGTTTCGCGTTCCATGGACCAGGAGATCAAGGAAGGGCGCGGCTGCGGCCCGGACGGCGATCATGTGCTCCTGAAACTCGATCACCTTGGCGCTGAAACCATCATGAAGCGCCTGCCGTCGATCCGCGAAATCGCGATCAAGTTTGCCAACGTAGATCCCATCCGTGATCCGATTCCCGTGGTGCCCACCATTCACTACCAGATGGGCGGCATTCCCACCAACATCCATGGGCAGGTGGTGGTACCCCATCAGGGCAATCCCAACTCGGTGGTCAACGGGCTCTACGCGATTGGCGAGTGCGCCTGCGTATCGGTGCACGGTGCGAACCGTCTGGGCACCAATTCGCTCCTGGATCTGGTGGTGTTCGGTCGCGCCGCGGGCAACTACATCGTGAGCGAGAACCGGCGCGCCTCCGAGCACAAGCCGCTTCCGGCTGATGGCGGCGATGCGACGCTGGCGCGTCTGGCGCGTCTTCAGGGGTCAAGTTCTGGCGAGAACGCTCAGGAAGTGGCCAACGACATCCGGAAGACCATGCAGGCGCACTGCGGGGTGTTCCGCACCTCCGAGTTGCTTGCAGAGGGCGTGCGCCGGATCAACGAGATCGGCGAACGTGTGGGCCGCATCCACATGCAGGACAAGTCCAAGGTGTTCAATACCGCACGGGTCGAGGCGCTGGAGGTGGACAACCTCATCGAGACCGCCAAGGCCACGATCGTGTCGGCCGAAGCCCGCAAGGAAAGCCGCGGCGCCCATGCACACCGCGACTTCCCGGATCGCGACGACGCGCACTGGATCAAGCACAGCCTGTGGTATTCCGCTGGCAACCGGCTTGACTACAAGCCGGTTAACATGAAGCCGCTCACGGTTGAAACCTTCCAGCCGAAGGCTCGCACCTTCTGATGCAAAGCGTGCCTCCCATCAAGGACTTTCGGAGCAGTCATGAACGCAATCGTTGAAAACCCCCAGAGCCTCGCTGCAGCCGCCCAAGGCACGCGGGTCGTGCGCTTTTCCATTTATCGATACGACCCGGATCGTGACGAGAAGCCTCGCATGCAGAACATCGAGGTGGAACTTCAACCCACCGACAAGATGCTGCTTGATGCGCTGATGCGGATCAAGATCGCCAACGACGATTCGCTGTCGTTTCGCCGTTCGTGCCGCGAGGGGGTGTGCGGGTCGGACGCCATGAACATCAATGGCAAGAACGGGCTGGCCTGCATCACCAACCTGCGCGATCTCAAAGAGCCTATCGTGCTGAAGCCTCTGCCGGGGCTGCCTGTCATCCGCGATCTGATCGTCGACATGACGCAGTTCTTCAAGCAGTACCACTCGGTGAGCCCTTTCCTGATCAATGACACGCCGCCGCCCGAAAAAGAGCGTCTGCAGTCGCCCCAGGAGCGCGAGGAGCTCGACGGCCTCTACGAGTGCGTGCTGTGCGCGTGCTGCTCCACGTCCTGCCCGTCGTTCTGGTGGAATCCCGACAAGTTCGTGGGACCGGCAGGGCTCCTGCAGGCGTATCGCTTTATTGCCGACAGCCGTGACCAGGCCACCAGCGAGCGTCTGGACAACCTGGAAGACCCGTACCGGCTGTTCCGCTGCCACACCATCATGAACTGTGTCGATGTCTGCCCCAAGGGCCTGAACCCCACCCGGGCGATTGGAAAAATCAAGGAACTGATGGTGAGGCGTGCTGTCTGAATCGGCCAATCCGGAAACGCTGCCTGTGCAAACTACCGCCAACCTCCTCGATGACGCCAGGCTTCGGCGCTTGCGCTGGCGTGCGCGGCGCGGGTTGCTCGAGAACGATCTGATCCTCGAGCGGTTTTTCGCCGCTCATGGCGACGCTCTCGATGAGGCCACGGTGACGGGGCTCGATCATCTGCTTGACCTGCCCGACAACGAACTGCTCGATCTGCTGCTGGAGCGGGTCGATGACAGCGCGCTCGCTGGAGGCAGCGAGACGAGGCGGGTGCTTGAAATGCTCAGGCGCTGTTAGGATACCGTCCGGCCGCGGCCCGCCGCGCCGGACTGCTGATGAACGCAAAGGATTCCGACTATGACCACAACCAAGAAAGCAACGCTCTCCTTCAGCGATGGCACCGCGCCGATCGAGTTTCCGGTTCATTCGGGTTCAACCGGACCCGATGTCATCGACATCCGCAAGTTGTACGGTACAACGGGCAAGTTCACCTTCGATCCAGGTTTTCTGTCCACGGCCGCCTGCGAGTCGAAAATCACCTACATCGATGGCGACCAGGGCGAGTTGCTGTATCGCGGTTATCCGATTGAGCAGATCGCCGAGAAGTGCGATTACCTTGACACCTGTTATCTGCTGCTGAATGGCGAAATGCCCGACGGCAAACAGAGCAAAGATTTCAATTACACCGTCA
>JBDLQR010000173.1:0-4019 GCA_039800485.1 Pseudomonadota bacterium | reverse complement strand
CTCCAGTGGCTTCGCCTCTCCCTCGCGCATGATCGTCAGCTCGATCGCGCTACCCACTTCGCCACGCATCTTCTTGACTGCAGCGTTGACCGACATGCCACGCACCGGTGCGCCATCCAGGCGGATGATGGTGTCCCCGGCCTGGATACCAGCCCGGCTGGCCGGTGTATCGTCGATGGGAGAAATGATCTTGATGAGGCCGTCCTCGGTGCCGATCTCGATGCCGAGCCCCCCGAACTCGCCGGAAGTGCCCTCCTGGAGTTCCGTGTAGGCCTCGCCATCCAGATAGGCCGAGTGCGGATCCAGCCCTTCGAGCATGCCCTTGATGGCGTTCTCCAGCAGCTGCTGGTCGCTCACGTCTTCCACATAGTCGCGCTTGATCTTGTGGAAGACTTCGACGAAGACCCGCAAGTCATCAAGCGGCAGGCTTTCCCCGGTGCCGGGCGGCGGACTGGCTGCCGATGTTCCTGCATCCGCACTCGAGCCGGAAGTTTCTCCGCTCGGGGTGATCGGCGCGGAGGGTTCAGCGGGCGATGCATCCGTGGCTTGCGCCGGCCTCGCTTGCAGCAGCGCGGCGGCAAGGAGGAGGGGCGGGAGGAGTCCACGCAAGTTCATGCGGCGTTCCGCGAGCGTGTGTCGGGCTGTGGCAGGACCAGCGGCTTGCCGGTCATTTCCGGGGGCTGGGGCAGGGCCATCAGTGCGAGCAGGGTCGGTGCGATGTCGCCCAGGGAGCCGTCGGATTTCACTTCAGCCGAGCGGCCGCAATAAAGCAGCGGAACGAGATTGCTGGTGTGGGCGGTATGCGCTTCATCGTTTTCCATCGACTCATGTTCTGTGGCACGCATTTGTTCGGCGTTGCCATGGTCGGCTGTGATCAGCATCTCCATGCCGGTGGCGTCGCAGGCTTCCCGCAGCCTGCCGAGACAGGCATCCAGCGCCTCGATGCATTTGATCGTTGCCGCGAAGTCGCCGGTGTGGCCCACCATGTCGGCGTTGGCGTAATTGCAGATGATGGCGTCGTACTGGCGGCTGTTGATGGCCTCCACCAGTTTGTCCGTCACCGTCGCGGCACTCATCTCCGGTTGCAGATCGTAGGTGGCAACCTCGGGGGAGGGCACGAGAATCCGGTCCTCACCCGCAAACACCCGCTCCTCTCCACCGTTGAAGAAGAAGGTCACGTGGGCGTACTTCTCGGTTTCTGCAATGCGCAGCTGTTTCAGGCCTGCATTCGCCAACAGCTCACCGAAGGTGTTGCGAATCTCGATGGTGGGGAAGGCAATCGGCAGATGGTTGAACTGTGCGCCGTAGTCCGTCATTGCGACAAAGCGGGCAAGCGCGGGATGGCGACAGCGGGCGAAGTGCGCGAAGTCTTCTTCGGTGAAAGCACTGGTGATCTGACGCGCTCGGTCGGCGCGAAAATTCGCAAAGATGATGGCATCCCCATCCTGCACCGTGACCGGTGGTGCACCCTCGGCATGCAGGGCGATGGGCTGCACGAATTCATCCGTCTCGCCCCTCGCATAAGCCGCCTCAAGCGCCCCCGCTGCGCTGCTCGCATGGTGTTCCGCCCGTCCATCCACGATCAGTGCATGGGCCAGCGCCGTGCGATCCCAGGACT
Source organism: Pseudomonadota bacterium (assembly GCA_039800485.1). Lineage (GTDB taxonomy): Bacteria > Pseudomonadota > Gammaproteobacteria > CAIKBL01. The sequence goes on along the minus strand of JBDLQR010000173.1, from coordinate 2,401 downwards.
TGTTGCGATCCATCGCGAAGTAGCGACCGATGAGGCTCGCAAGGCTGCCAATCCCGAGCTTGCGGCAGGCATCCTCGATGCGCGCCAGAGAGGCTGCGGCACTCCTCGGTGGCGTATCCCGGCCATCGAGAAATGCATGGATGAAGACCTTGCCGACACCGCGACGGGCGGCCATTTCCAGCAGCGCGACCAGATGATCCTCATGGCTGTGCACGCCACCGGGCGACAGCAGGCCCATGAGATGCAGGGCCCCGCCACTACGGGCGAGCTGATCGCAGGTCTCCACCAGAACGGTATTCCGGGCGAATTCCCCGCTGCTGATGGCCTCGTTGATGCGCGTGAAATCCTGATGGATGAGGCGCCCGGCGCCCAGATGCATGTGGCCCACCTCGGAATTCCCCATCTGTTCGTCCGGCAGGCCGACGGAGAGGCCGGAGCATTTCAGCAGGCCGTGCGGGCATTCGGCCCAGAGCTTGTCCCAGTTGGGTTTGCGAGCGTGATGGATGGCATTGAAGTGCGGATTCTCCCGATAACCCCAGCCATCGAGGACAACAAGAAGAACAGGGTGTTTTACGGTCGCCATGTTGCTGCTCCGGAAGGCATGCACGCTACAGGGTGGAAAGCCCGGAGTGTATCATAGGCACCCCGGCCTTCCGGGCTAACACCGCGGAATACCGCGGGCCTTTTCCCCGAGTCATTGGACGGACCTCTGCATGGATCGTTTGCCTGAATTCATCACCAATCACCCGCTGCTGGTCGGGGCGTTCGTCGGACTGCTTTCACTGTTGTTGTGGACCTCCTTGAGGACACTCTCACGCAAAGGACTGACCGCAGCCCAGAGCGTGCAGCTGCTGAACCGCGAGGAGGGCGTGCCGGTGGATATCCGGGCCGAGGCCAATTATCGCGCAGGACATATCATCAACGCGGTGCGACTGGACCCCGCCCAGTTCGAGGCGGATGTCCGCAAGCTGGAGAAGTACAAGGACAAGCCGCTATTGGTGTACTGCGAGTCCGGCGTGAAATCGGCTGGCGCAGTGACACGTCTGCGCGCGGCAGGGTTTGCGCGCGTGCATGAGCTGCAAGGCGGCCTCGCAGCCTGGCGGGCAGAGAATTTTCCGCTGGAAACCCATCGATAGGCTTGACGGGCCATCCCTGTGCCCGCTTGAAAAGGAGTCCCATGACCACCGAGAACGATAACTCACAGGCGCCGGCTGCGGCCCAACAACCCCAAGGCCAGTTGGGCATCCAGCGCATCTACGTCAAGGATCTCTCCTTCGAGGCGCCCAACTCGCCCGCGGTGTTCCGGGAGCAGCTCAACCCCGCTCTGGATTTGCATTTTGCAAACTCCACCACTGCACTCGGCAATGACCTGCACGAAGTGGTGCTGTCGATCACGGCAACCGTCAAGGAAGGCGACCGGACCATCTACCTCGTGGAGGTGAAGCAGGCCGGCATTTTCCAGATCAGCGGCTTCCCGGAGCAGCACCTTCCGGCAATTCTCGGCACCGCCTGCCCCAACATGCTTTTCCCCTTCGCCCGCGAGGCGGTATGCGATGTGGTGGTGAAGGGCGGCTTCCCCCAGTTGCTGATTGCGCCCATCAATTTCGAAGCGCTTTACGCCCAGGAACTTCAGCGACGGCGCCAGAGCGAGCAGGCCACGGCGCACTGAACTCCGCTGCAGTCCGGCATGGCCAGACAGGACTTGGCGCCGCTATTGGTGATGGGAGCCGGCGCCTGGGGCACGGCGATGGCGATCGCGATTGCCCGCGCCGGGCGGCACGTGCTGTTGTGGGGGCGCGATACCGCCGCTGTGTCGTTGATGGCGCATACCCGCGAGAACAGCCGCTACCTGGCAGGCGTGCCGCTGCCAGAGTCGCTTGAGCTCCTGTCGCACCTCACGGCACTACCCCGCGGCACCGACACCGCCGTGCTTGCTACCCCTCTGCAGACCACGCGGGAAATGCTGGGCCTCGCCAGAGCGCACGGCCTGACCCGTTTCGTCTGCACGGCAAAAGGCATAGAGACGGGCAGCGGCCGGCTGGTGCATGAAATCGTCGCCGATGCGGCACCCGACTCCACGGAGGTTGCCATCGTCTCCGGTCCCAGCTTCGCACGCGAAGTAGCCGAAGGACGACCGACCGCCCTCGCCGTTGCCAGCGCGAACGGAGTCTTCGCGAGGGAAATCGCGACCAGCCTGCACAGTCCCTGTCTGCGGCCATATCTCACGGATGATGTCGTGGGTGTGGCAGTGGGCGGTGCCGTGAAGAACGTGCTCGCCATCGCCGCCGGTATCGGGGATGGGCTGCGACTTGGCGCCAACAGTCGCGCGGCGCTCATTACCCGTGGTCTGGCGGAGATGGCCCGGCTTGGCGAGGCCTTGGGTGGCCGACGGGAAACCTTC
>JBDLQR010000172.1:0-9024 GCA_039800485.1 Pseudomonadota bacterium | reverse complement strand
GGCGCCCAGGTCAAGACCCAGGTTCTGCTGTTCATGTCGGCGCGCGCGCTGGAGCAGTTCCGCGCCAGCCGCGGTTGGGAGATCGGGGTGGATGGGGATGTCGCGCTGGCGCGACCCGGTGCCGAGGGCTCGCTTGATCGCGACACCCTGCAGGAGCCCATCATCGCCTTTGTTTTCTCCAACAAGGGTCTCATGTACAACCTGAGCCTGGAAGGCAGCAAGTTCACCCGTTTCGAGCAGTGATCGCGGCCGCCGGCCGCGGACTGCGCAGTGGGAGTGAACTGTTGTAGTCTGCCCGCTCAGGGGGAATGGGTCCCCGGAGGCATGTCATGCAGGAAATCAGCTATACCTCCGCGGCGCAATTGCGCGAAGCGCTGGGCTCGCCTTCCGAACTTGCAGAACGCAAGGCTGTGCCGGCGTTGGACAAGCACAGTCGGGCGTTCATCGCCCGCTCGCCATTCCTTACGCTCGCCACAACTGACGCCAGTGGGCGCACTGACGTCTCACCCCGAGGGGACCAACCGGGTTTCGTCCTGGTGCTCGATGACCACACACTCTTTCTCCCTGAGCGACCCGGTAACGCGCGTTACGACTCCTTGCTGAACATCATCGACAATCCGCGTGTGGGCCTGCTTTTCTTCATCCCCGGCTTCGAGGACACGCTGAGGGTGAATGGCCGGGCCGAAGTCATTGCCAATGAGGAGCTCCTGGCCCGCTGCGAGGTGAATGGACGGCGCCCCAAGGTCGGGATTCGCGTCGCGGTGGAGGAAGCATTCCTGCATTGTGCCAAAGCCCTGCGCCGCAGCCGCCTGTGGGATCCGGCCCAGCACCGCGACCGTGCCGAGCTGCCGAGCCTCGGACAGATGATTCTGGAGCAGACTGCGGCCAGGGACGCACCTCCGCCGGCCGAGACCATCAGCCTGGTCGACACGCTCATCGAAGAGAATTACCGCAACGAGCTCTATTGAGTCGTGGCCCCGCAACCCCACCCTGTCCTTGCCCGAGCCTTCACGCACCATGACTGAGACTTCACGCCTGCAGGAGCGGTTCAATCGCGCCATGGAGGCTGCCGCGAGCATGCTCTGGGACTGGGATGTGGCCGAGGGATCGATGTGGTATTCCGCCACGATGAAGTCCGTACTGGGCTATGAGGCGGCAGAGGAATTCGCGCCCACCGACCGGATGTTCATGCACAGTGTGCATCCCGATGATCAGTCGCGCCTGAAGGCGGCCCTCGCAAATGCCTTCCAGCGCAGACTGGCATTCCGTAGCGAATACCGCCTGCGCCACAAGTCCGGAGAATTCCGTTGGTACGTCGCCCAGGGTGTGGCCGCCTGGAATGCAGAGGGGAGGGCAGTGCGACTGTCCGGCTCTCTGACCGACATCCATGAGCGCAAACTCGCCGAGGATGCCCTTGAGCTCGAACGCAGCAAGGCGCTGATCACGCTCGACTCAATCAGTGATGCGGTGATCTCCACCGACGCCCAGGGACGAATCGAATTTCTCAATGCTGCGGCAGAAAAGATTCTCGGGCTGATAGGTCCCACGGTCTACGGGCAGGGCTTTGGCCAGGCCGTGCGGATTTTCGAGCTCGGAACCGGTGAGCCCGTGCCTGACCCGGCGCTTGAGTGCCTGCGTCTCGGGCACGCGGTGCGAGGGCGCGATGCCGCGCTGGCCGGGCCGGAAGGCGAGGAATGCCTGATCGAATACTCCGCAGCCGCACTGCTCGGAAACGCCACGGAGCCCACCGGGACGGTGGTGGTCCTGCGCAATGTCACCGAGGAGCGGCGGCTGGTCCAGGCCATCTCCTATCAGGCGACGCATGATTCACTCACGGGTCTGGTGAATCGCCCTGAATTCGAGCGACGCCTGCAGCGCGTGCTGCAGAACGCCGATGCGGAGTCGAAGCATGCGCTGTGCTATCTCGATCTTGATCAGTTCAAGGTCATCAACGACACCTGCGGCCACACCGCGGGTGATGAACTGTTGCGCCAGATCGGCGTCATCCTGCGCTCCACGGTGCGCAAGCGCGATACCGTGGCGCGTCTCGGCGGGGATGAATTTGCAATCCTGATGGAGCATTGCACCCTGCAACAGGCCAATCGCGTCGCCCGCGAGGTACGCGAGAAGATTGCCGAATATCGCTTCCGCTGGAATGAGCATGTGTTCGGCCTTGGGGTGAGCATCGGCCTTGTCCAGATCACGGAATCCAGTGGCAGCATGGCGAGCCTGCTCAAGCATGCCGATGCGGCCTGCTACGCAGCCAAGGAACACGGCCGCAACCGCGTGCACGTCTACGACCCCGGCGATGTCACGGTGGAGCGGCGCCAGGGCGAGATGCTGTGGGTGTCCAAGATCACCGCAGCGCTCGAGGAGCGGCGGTTCACCCTGCTGGTGCAGCCCGCACGCCGACTGACGCAGAGCGAAGACATCGAATACGTGGAAGTGCTCCTGCGATACCCGGAAGGGGATGGAGTCGCGACGCCCGATGAGTTCCTGCCCGCGGCGGAACGCTACAGCCTGTCGCCGCGCATCGATCGCCAGGTCTTCAGCATGGTGCTCGAGTGGTATGACCGGCACCGTCAGGTGATCAACCCCCGGGCTGTGTTCGCTCTCAATCTGTCGGCCCTGTCACTGTCGGATGAAACCTTGCTCGATTTCATGACGGGGCAGTTCGCCGCACTGGGCATCCCGCCCGAACGCTTCTGTTTCGAGATCACGGAAACCGCCGCCATCGGCAACATGGCGCGCGCGCTGCACTTCTTCCAGTTGCTGAAGGCACGGGGCTGCCGCTTCGCCCTCGATGACTTCGGCAGTGGCCTGTCCTCGTTCGGATATCTGCGCAGCCTGCCCGTGGATTACCTCAAGGTGGACGGCATGTTCGTACGGGATTGTGTGAAGGATCCGATCGATTTTGCGATGGTGCGCTCGATCAATGACATCGGTCATGTGATGGGGATCCGGACCATCGCGGAATTCGTGGAGACCCCCGAGGTGGTGGAGAAAATCAGCACCCTCGATGTGGACTATCTGCAGGGCTATGGCGTGTGCCGGCCGCTGAGTCTCGACGCCTATCTCGCGCGCGGATACTGATCAGTCCGGCGCCTTCAGGGAACGTCGAGGATCTCGCCCGCGGGCCCCTCATGATGGGGTTTGAGCACATGCGCTGGTGCTGCGGGCTCGCCGGTCAGTGGCACGACGCGCGACAGGAAGTCGATCACCGCGTTGCCGAAGATATCGTTGCGATCGCCCGCCACCATGTGGCCGGCGCCGGTGATGTTGGCGTACTCGGCGTGGCGACAGAGTGCCAGGAATTCCGCCGCTCCTTCTTCGCTGAGCACATCGGAGAGTCCTCCGCGCACCAGCAGGGTGGGCAGACTGAGTGCGCGTGAGCAGGCTTCCAGTCGCGCCTGACGTTTGTCCAGCTCTCGCCGCAAGGACAGGAAACCGGGATCCCAATGCCAGCGGAACTTGCCGTTGGGGGCTTTGCGCAGATTCTTGGCGAGTCCGGACAGATCCTTCGGCGGCTTGCGATGAGGTTGATACGCGGCGATAGCGGCTGCGACCTCCTCCAGGCTGTCGAAGCCCTCAGGGCGTTGCCGCATGAAGGCTCCGATCTTCTCCACGCCTTCAGGCTCGATACGCGGCGCGATGTCCACCAGCACCAGCGCGGTCGCGTCGACCCTGTCTTCTCCGGCGGCCACCAGGCTCGTGCCGCCCCCCATGGAGGCACCGACGAGCACCGGTCTGCGTCCGCCGAGTGCTGCGATGAGGCATACCAGATCTTCCACCATTACATCCTGTGAGTAGGTCCCGTCCGGCGACCAGTCGGAATCGCCATGGCCACGCGCGTCAAAGGCGACTGCGTGATAACCGGCCCGGCCCAGGGCCTCGCCGGCAGCTTTCCAGGCATGACGGGTCTGACCGCCTCCGTGCTGAAGCAGGACCAACGGGCCTTCCGGGTTACCCCAGGCGTCACCCGCCAGAGTGACACCACGCGTGCCGGGCCAGCGGAACATGGGCTCGGGCGTGCCCGGCAGCCGTTCACCTGCACTCATCTTCTGAAACTCCGGATTGCTGTCACTGGCACCGATTGTTCTGGCAGGACCGGCCGGTAGGACAATCCTGGTCGAGGCAGCATTGATCCGCTTCCTTGCAGCGTGCCCCGATGCAGTTCAGATCATCCGCGCATTCGAAGGAGGTATTGCAGCGACCGCAGAGCGCGGCGCCCTTGACTGCCACCTGGCAGCGATTGTCGAGACAGCGCTGGCCGCCCGGGCAATCGGCATCGAAGCAGCATTGATCGTTGGTCCGACAACGCGCGCTTGCACAGCGCAAGCCTTCGGCGCATTCGAAGACCGTCGTGCATTGCCCGCAGAGCGCTGTGCCCCCCTCTGCACAGGCGCTTTCAGCCAACAGGCTGAGGGTCGCGAGCAGCAGGAGGAGCAGTGTGCGCGCAGGGCGCAGGGTCAGGCGAGTCTCGATCATCCGGCTTCCAGCAGCGTGCGTGAACAGGCCTCCATCATGCCACAGCAAGGGACTGACGGTGTGCGGTCGGAGTGGTTATGCTCGCAGCAATGAACGCCCTTGCCAGACTCCTGTTACCGGCCGTGCTCGCAGGCTTTGCCGCCGGATTCGCAGCCAGCGTGCTGCATTATCAGCTTGCAGAGCCACTGCTCTCACATCTTCTTGGAGAATCCATTGCCCAGCGCACAGGCTTGCGCCATTGGGCGGGGCTGCTGATGCGTGAAATCCCGCCGGCCATCCTGCAGGCCACGGCCTTGATCGGGCTCTGGCAGTGGCGTGGTGTTTTCCCGGACTGGCGCCAGGGTGTTGCCTGGGGAATTGCAGGCTTTGCCGCCGCCGCGGTGCTGCGTTTCGGACTGCTGCCACTGTGGCCGGGAGTGCCTGCGCTGCCGCCGCTGGGGGCTGGAGTGCCGATCGAACTGCAGCAGGCGCTGCGCTGGGCGCTCCTGCTGTGCAGTTTTCTGACCTGGCTGGTACTCGGTCTCGGTGCCGCACGAGCCTGGCGCGCGACCCGCCCGAGGGCACACCAACACGACACTCCGGGAGCTCCATGAGCCGCTGGCGTGCGCCCCCGCCCAAATCCTCGCCCTACATCACGCCCGAGGGCTATCGCGCACTGGAGGCCGAGTTACGGGTGTTGGATGAGCGCCGGCGTGAGACGGTACGCCATCTCGCTGCGGCCGCCGCCGAAGGCGACCGTTCCGAGAACGCCGAGTACATCTACCGCAAGAAGGAACTCCGCGAAATCGATCGCCGACTGGGTTACCTGCAGCGCCGGATGCCGACACTCACCATTGTGTCCCGTCCGCCACCGGTTTCTGATCAGATCTTCTTCGGTGCCTGGGTGACGCTGGAGGACGAGGCGGGCAATGAACACTGCCATCGCATCGTCGGAGCCGATGAAACAGCGTTGGGCGCGGGCTGGATCAGTGTGGATGCACCGCTGGCGCAAGCCCTGCTCAAACGCAGGGTGGATGAGGAAATCCAGTTCATTGCAGGCGAGGGCGCGCGACGTTATCTCATTCTGGAAGTGCGCTACGCACCATGACCGTCCGGGTCAGCGCACCCATCCGCACTAGATTCCAAGATTGCCCAGCATCATCGCGATGTCATTCAGGATGGCAGTCGCGCGCGGGTGCGCGAACTCGAGACGGGTGATCCCGGCTTTGAGGGCGTCCAGTCGCTGGAGCAGCGTCGAGTCCGTGTTCGTGGTGCCGAGCTCATGCTCGATGCGCGCGAGCAGTTCACGAAGCTCGGCAAGCTTCTCGCGATCGCCGGGGCGCGTATGATCGATTTCGGCGTGCAATTGGCGCACGGCCTGACGCAGTTCCACGGTCGGGAGCGCAGGGTGTGGAAATGCCCTGGGTGCTCCCCGCTTCACGGCGGCCAGCGTCTCCTCAAAGGTGCCGGGCTGCTCCTTCACCCATTCCAGCCACCAGGTTGCGCCTGCATCGTGATAGGCGGCAAGCGTGGTCGTGGCGGCCTCGGCATCGCCGTAGATCGTACGTCCACTGGCCAGGAAATCGAACGCCGTTTCGGCCTCCGCTCGCAGCGCCCGGACATGCCTGACGACTTCACCAAACTCGCCCGTCTCCAGCCAGAAGTTGCGGCAGTCGGTGGCGGCGATGGGATCTGCGGTCTCGGCATCGGGCAGTCGGATGGGAAAGTAACCATCCCAGCGCGCGGCGCGGCGCATCCCTGCCTTGGATGCCACGGTGGAGCCCACCCAGATGGGCAGCCGCGGGCTCTGCGCGCACCTTGGTGAGATACGGGCGTTCTGGACACGGTAATGGTTGCCCTCGTGCGTCACGGGCTGTCCGCGCAGCAGTCCATCCACGATCTGCAGTCCTTCATCGAGCCGCTCGGCGCGTGCTGTTGCCGCCGTGACCTCGCCGAAGGGCGCAAAGTCCACTGCCACTGGCTCCCCGAGCCCCACCCCGCACACCATGCGGCCACCCGAAAGCTGATCAAGGGTGGCGAGTTCCTTGGCGAATTTCCAGGGCCGACGCCGCGACAGTGGCGTGATGAGCGCACCGAGCTTCATGTGGTGCGTCGCGTGTGCCAGCGCGCCCAGCATCACTGTGGCATCGGCAAGCGGCAGTGCCGCGCCCGGCGCCAGCACCAGATGATCCCAGATGAAAAATCCGTCATAGCCGGCGACCTCGGCAGCCTCGGCAAGGGCCAGCAGGCGCTGCGGATCACCATAGTCGCCGTGGGTGGGCACGTAGAGAGCAGTGCGCATGAGTTGGTGTCTTTCTGCAGAGAGCTGTGCACTGAGGGTAGGGGCCGGGCAGTGAGGTGTAAACGACCGAAGCTGATCGGGCGCAAGCAATCAGCATCGAACACGCGCTCAGGCACACCGACAAGGGCGTGCCTGCGGTGGTGCGCGTTGGCGTGATGACTTTTGCGGCGGTGCGATTGCAATCACACCCCCCCCCGGTAGAATGCGGCCTCCCTCCCAGTCCCCCGGTGAATCCGATGAGCGGCGAGATGCAGAAACCCGCGACCCGACCTGCCAATCCCTGTTTTTCCTCCGGCCCCTGTCCCAAACGCCCGGGCTGGTCTACCGCCGCGCTCTCGGCTGCGCTGGTGGGGCGCTCACACCGATCCAAGGAGGGCAAGGCCCGACTGAAAGAGGCCATTGATCGCACGCGTGCAGTGCTCGGCGTCCCCGCCGATTACAGGATTGCAATCGTGCCCGCCTCAGACACGGGCGCCGTGGAGATGGCCTTGTGGAGCCTGTTGGGCCCGCGCCCGGTGGACGTGTTGGCGTGGGAGAGCTTCGGCTCCGAATGGGTGAGCGACGTGACGGAGAGTCTGCGCCTGCCCGGTACCCGCGTCTTCGAGACTCCTTACGGGGTGCTGCCCGACCTGTCGGTCGTCGATTTCAAGCACGACGTGGTGTTCGTGTGGAACGGGACCACCTCGGGCGTGAAGCTGCCGAATGGTGATTTCATTCCTGACGATCGCGCGGGCCTCACGATCTGTGATGCGACCTCGGCGGCCTTTGCCATGTCCCTGCCCTGGTCGAAGCTCGATGTGGTCACCTTCTCCTGGCAGAAGGTGCTGGGAGGCGAGGGTGCGCATGGTGTGATCATCCTCGGGCCTAGTGCGGCAGAACGTCTGCAGACCTTCGTGCCGGATCGCCCGCTGCCCAAGATTTTCCGCATGGCCAGGAATGGCAAGATTGATGAAGCCCTCTTCGAAGGCGCGACCATCAACACACCCTCCATGCTGTGTGTCGAGGATTATCTGGACGCCCTGCGCTGGGCGGAATCCCTGGGCGGCTTGTCTGCCTTGTGCGGCCGTTCGCAACGCAATCTGCAAGTTCTGGAGGCCTGGGTCGCCCGCACCGACTGGATAGACTTCCTCGCCGAGCGCGCCGACACTCGATCCAACACCTCCATCTGCCTCAAGCTCACCGCACCCTGGTTCGTCGCGCTGGATGCCAAGCAACAGTCGGCTGCGGTGGAGAAGATGGTCAAGCTGCTGGAGGCCGAAGGTGTTGCCTTCGACATCAACGCCTATCGCAGCGCCCCGCCCGGCCTGCGCATCTGGGGTGGCGCCACCGTGGAATCCGCCGATCTTGAGGCTCTGCTGCCGTGGCTCGAATGGGCCTATGTGCAGATACAGCAGCCAGCTGCCTGATTTGCCAGTCGACTGATTTGATTGAGCCGAGGTAAAGAAATGTTCAAGGTATTCGTTGCGGACAAGCTCGCCCCCGAGGGCATCGCCGCTCTCAAGACCTATCCGCAGCTGGAGATAGATTTCACGCCGGGCCTCGAGGTGGAAGCGGCCCTCGCCCACGCCGCGGCTGCCGATGCCATCATCGTGCGCTCGGAAACCAAGATCAAAGGCAAGCTGCTGGAAGCGGCCGGCAAGCTCCGCGTGGTGGGCCGTGCGGGTATCGGCGTGGACAACATCGACCTCGTGGCCACCACTGAACGCGGCATCGTCGTCCTCAATACGCCGGATGCAAACGCCACCACCACAGCCGAACTCGCCATCGCCCATCTGTTTTCGCTGAGCCGGCAACTGCCGGAAGCCGATGCCTCGGTGCGCGGCGGTGAATGGGCGCGCAGCCGCTTCATGGGTTCGGAAGTGACGGGCAAGACGCTTGGCATCATCGGCTTTGGCACCATCGGACGCCTGGTGGCCGAGCGTGCCCGTGGACTGAAGATGCAGGTGCTGGGCTTCGATCCGTTTGTCACGCCTGAGACCTTTGCCCAGTATGGCGTCGAGCCTGTGGAGCTGCCCGCGTTGCTGGCGAACGCTGACTACGTGACGCTGCATTGCCCGATGACGGATGACACCCGCAACCTGCTGAACGCCGAACGCCTGGCGAGCATGAAAAAAGGTGCGCGCCTCATCAACTGCGCGCGCGGCGGCCTGGTGGACGAGGACGCCTTGCTGGCCCAGGTGCAGAGTGGACACCTGGCAGGGGCGGCCCTGGACGTCTTCGCCCAGGAGCCCCCGGGTGCCTCGCCCTTGTATAGA
>JBDLQR010000171.1:0-13008 GCA_039800485.1 Pseudomonadota bacterium | reverse complement strand
CGTGCAGAAGCTGGTGGAGGACGCGCGCGACGACAAGCATGAAGTCTACGTGGCAGGCCAACCCACCCTGACCGGCTGGGTCTACAAACTGCAAAAGCAGACCAATTACATCTTCGGCGCCACGATCGGCGTGCTGGTGGTGCTGCTGGTGCTCTACATGCGCAATGTGGCCGGCGTGACCACGCCCATCGTGTGCGCCCTCGTGGCATCACTGTGGGGTTTCGGTTTCATCGGCTGGATGGAGAAGCCCATCGAACCGTTGCTGATGATCGTGCCGTTGTTGCTGGTAGCGCGCTCATTCTCGCACTGTGTGCAGTTCACCGAGCGCTACTACGAGGTACTGCATGTACTGAAAGACAAGCGCCGGGCAGCCGAAGTCACCATGGGCATCATGATGGTGCCCTCCGTGCTTGGCGTGATGACGGACGTCTTCGGCATCGTGTTCATTGCCATTGCGCCCATCGAGACCATGGTCAACCACGCCATCTTCTGCGGCATGTGGGCCTTGTTCATCATCCCGACTGGCGTGTTCCTGATCGCGATACTCCTGTCCTACCTGCCTTCGCCGAAGAACATCGACGATATCGTCGGCGGCAAGGACAAGGAAACCGGCATCCATCTGATGGAAGAAAAGGCGCTTGCCGGAATTGCCAGACTCACCGTCGGCAAACCAGCGAGGATTACCTTGGCCGTGACGATTCTGCTGGGCGTGGTTTCCGTGTATCTGAACGGCAAGATCAAGATCGGCAACCCGGTCGAGGGCAGCAACCTGCTCTGGTATGACTCCGAGTTCAATACCGCGGTACGCGCCATCAATGCGCACTTCCCGGGCATGAACACGCTGGAAATCGTGCTGGAAGCCAAGGAGCGCAGCGCGGAACGTCGTATCGCCCGTACTCCGGAGGCAGTGGAAGTTTCCACCACCATCCAGCGCATGATGGAGTCCGATCTGTCGATGCCGCCACGCGCCACCCTGTCCTTTGGCGACTACATGGGCGAGGTTTCGCGACTGTTCTCAGGCGGCAACCCCAAGTGGCTCAACATGGACCCGACTGACGAGGCAGTGGCCACAGCGGGTATCGTGGCAACCTTCGGCACCAGCCCGCTCAACTTTGCGACCATTTCCGACTATGAGTTCCAGAACAGCACGGTGTCCGTGTGGTTCAAGGACAACAAGCAGGAGACAGTAGACGGTGCGCTGGCCAGTGCCCGGCGGGCAGTGGAAGCGGTGGGCGAGGATCACAAGGAGTTCCGGGTTCGCCTGGGCTCAGGCGTGATCGCGCTCCAGCAGGCCATGAACAGCGTGGTAGAGCGTTACCACTGGTTCATCCTGGGGCTTGTGAACATGGCGGTGCTGGTGATCTCGTGGTGGGCTTACAAGTCCATCTATGCTGCGTTCATCCTGCTGATCCCGGTAAACCTGTCGAACTTCATGCTGGGTGCGACCATGTACGTGCTGGGGATCGGCTTTGACATCAATGCCACCATCGTGGCCGTGATGGGCGTAGGCGTGGGTATCGACTACGGCATCTATCTGCTCAGCCGGATCTGCGAGGAAAATCTGGCCCGCAAGGGTGATCTCGCAGGCGCCATCCGGGCCTCGCTCACCACCACCGGCAAGGCCATTCTCTTTACCGCCAGCATCATGCTGATTGGTATCGCCCCGTGGTATTTCCTGTCGGATCTCAAGTTCATGGCCGACATGGGCATGCTGCTGGTGGCCATCATGTTGATCAACATGGTGCTGTCGCTGGTGGTGTTGCCGCTGATCGTGTGGTTCCTGAAGCCGAGCTTTCTCAATCGCACGGATCTCGCGGTGGGCGAGAACGTCGATCTTTCCCAGTTCGCGGTGGGCACTTCCCACAATTGAGCGACTTGGCCCCGCTTCCCTCTGCAAGGAGGGGAGCGGGGCCCCCTCAGATCTCGCCGTCCCAGCAATACCGCGTGAGATCGAGCACCCCTTCCAGGCCGAAGGCCACTCCCTCCGCTTCCAGCAACAGACGCTGATAGTCCGGTCGTGCAGGATCTGCGCGCTGGCTCACCTGGCCCTTGGCATTCACCACGCGATGCCAGGGCACGGTCGTGTCTGAGCTGAGCGCTGAAAGGGCATAACCGACCTGGCGAGCTGCGCTGCGCCCCGGCACACCCGCAAGAGTAGCGACCTGCCCATAGGTGGCAACCTTGCCTTCCGGGATGCGCGCAACAACCTGCCAGACGCGCTGATTGCGGTCCGAAGCCATGCCTTGAGGGTCAACCGTGGCGCTGAAGAAAGGAGATGAGGCCGGTGTTGAACTGCCGGGCGGCCTCCAGATTCAGCAGGTGCTGACTCTCGGGGATGATCAAAAGCTCGGAGCCGGCAATGGCAGCATGCAGCTGGCGCGCGTGCTCCACCGTGGTTCCGGGGTCCAGCGCACCGGCGATGATGAGGGTCGGTGTGGTGATGGCGCGAATGGTTTCCCGCTGGTCCATGTCACGAATCGCCGCACCACAGGCGGCATAACCGGCCGGCGGGGTGCGCAGGATGCCCTCGCGAACGGGATCGAGCTCGGCGCCCATGCGCGCCAGGCCCCGAGGTGTGAACCAGCGCTGGAGCGTGGCTTCCATGACCGAGTCCATGCCGTGCGCCAGCACTTGCTGGATGCGCGCCTCCCAGAGCGCGGGCGGCCCCATCCAGGCGGCCGTCGCGCACAACACCAGCGAATGCAATCGCTGGGGATGGAGTGTTGCGAAGCGCTGGCCCGTCATGCCACCCAGGGACAGCCCGCAGAAATGAACCTTCTCCAGATCCAGCGCGTCGAGCAGGCCCAAAGCGTCGGCCGCGAGCAGATCCATGGTGCAGGGACCCGGCGGCAGACTGGAGTCGCCATGGCCGCGCGTGTCATAGCGCAGTACCCGGTAACCTGCGGCCAGCAAGGCCGGAACCTGAGGGGCCCACATCGCGAGCGTGGAAGCGAGCGAGTTGCAGAGCATGACGACGGGACCGGCCTCGCCGTCCAGGCGGTAATTCAGGTGTGCGCCATTGATTTGGAGTACGGGCATGCGTTTTCGCTCCGGTTTTTTCAGGCCTTGGTGGGTGTCCGTACGTGCAGGTACTGGGCAGGCCAGTCGCGATGGTTGAAGACCTGGCCTTCGTTTCTAATCCGCGCGATGCCGGCCAAGTCGAGATCCGCAAACACCCACTGCGGGGTGTTCATCTCTCCGCACACCAGCACCCCATCCGGCGGAAAACCATAATCCACGGGCGTGTAAACTGCGGCGGCGCCGGTGTTGCGGTCCACGGATTCGGACCAGGGGCACTCGCCCACCGTGGGTGACTGCACCACGAAGCACTGGTTTTCCAGGGCGCGTGCCTGACAGCCGATACGCACGCGATGGTAACCGGCTAGCGTATCCGTGCAGCTCGGCACCAGCAGGATGTTCGCCCCTTGTTCAACCTGTTGGCGCGCGAAGAGCGGAAACTCGCTGTCATAGCAGATGTTGATCGCCAGTCGCCCGAAGGCTGTTTCAAAGACCTTGAGCTCGCGGCCGGGCGAGACATGCCATTGCTCGGCTTCGAAGCGCGTCATCTGCAGTTTTTCCTGCCAGTCGACATGACCTTCGGGGGTGAAGAAGTAGCTGCGATTGCAGTAGCGCCCGTCGCCGAGCCGTTCCGGAAAGCTGCCGGCACAGATGTACACAGCGTGCTCACGTGCCAGCGAGGTGAACAAGGCAAGGAAATCGGGCAATCGATCCTGCAATCGCGCCAGGGACAGTGGCAGCGAACGCGCCACCTCGGCACCGAAGCTCGCCGTGAGCTCCATGGAAAAATATTCCGGAAAGACGAGCAGGCCCGCGCCCTGAGCGACTGCCTCGCCCACCCAGTGCGTGATTTTTTGCGCGGCGGCGTCCCAGGTGACGAGGTTTTCCGGCCAGTACTGGGCAGCGGCGACCCGCACATGTGCGTCGCTCATGGGAGCGCCTTCAGCCAGAACACCATTTCCTTGGGGCTGGCGCTGGGCTCATCGAGATCCTGCCAGTCGAAATGGGTCACGAGCTCAGGATGCTTCTGGTATCCGAACTTCTGCCAGACCGGGTCGAGAGGTGCGTAGTCCAGCGGGCGACGCGGGTGATCCGGCGCGCGCACCACGCCGCACAGTGCCATCCAGCGGAAACCCCCGAGTGATCGCGCATGCTCCTCCCGTCCCTGGAAAAAGGACTTGTAGAGCCCTCGTCCGCGATAGGCGCGGCGCAGGACGGATTCTCCGCAATAAAAGACCTCACGAGGGGAGAAGCCGTGTTCGATGAACGGCTGCTGCACCTCGGGTGTTTCGGCGAGCAGGGGCAAGCCCGTGGAGACTCCGACGACTTCCTCGCCGTCGCGCGCCAGCACCACCACGCTGTCCGGGCATTGGGTGTAGGTGGTGAGGTACTTCTGCTCGTACTCCAGCGAGCCGGCATAGAGATAGGGAAACTCCCGGAACACCTCGATGCGCAGGCGGGCGATGTCTTGCAGGAACGAGGCCAGTGCCGGGTCCTGGCCGGTCAATATCTCGGTGCGCAGGCTCTGCGCCATCAGGCACCCACCTGGGTGATCCAGTCCTGCAGGTTGTAGTAATTGGTCACCCGCGCGACCCGGCCCTCGCGGACCTCAAAAAACGCGCCCGCCGGCAGCCGGTAGGTCTGGCCGCGGGCAGGGGGCAGGCCCTCGTCCGTCACCAGGTATTCCCCGAGCACGGTGAATTCGGCACTGGCACGGCTGCCATCGTCGCTGGCCATGATCACCATGTCGACCAATCGCTCGCGGTAACAGCGGTTCATGTGCGTCATGAAGTCGCCAAACGCGGCCTTGCCGACCTCGCGCTTGCCCTGGTTGATGTCGTGGGCCACATCATCGGTGAGAAGGCTGAGAAAGGTCTCCATGTCGCCGGCATTGAAGGCCGCGTAGTAGCGCTGGATGAGGCCGAGGGTCCGGTCACGCATGCTGGCTGTCCTCAAAGTGATTTCCGCGGAATGATAGCGCAAGGGATCCGTCTAGAATGCGGGTAACAAAAAGCGGGGCCAGGGCATGAACAACCATCAACGCGTGGAGAACGTGCTCACCCTCGCGGCACTGGGCTTTCTGGTGCTGGGCTGCCTGACAGTGCTCGCACCCTTTGTCTCGGCCCTGCTCTGGGCGGTCATCCTCAGCTTTTCCACCTGGCGCATCTATGAACGCGTACTCAGAATCTGCGGGCAACGACAAGGCCTTGCCGCAGGGTTGATGGCACTCGGTCTCGCACTGTTGCTGCTCGCACCGGTGCTGATGGTGGGCGCGCAACTCGGCGAGAACATGGACAACCTCTCAGGGGCCGCGCGGCGTTTTCTCGAGCGCGGCGTACCGTCGGCGCCGGCGTGGCTGCTGGCCCTGCCCGTCATCGGGCCCCATGTTCCGGAGTATTGGGCGCTGCTGCCGGGCGGTGGGAAAGGCGACGCTGACAGCGCGCAGGCACTGGCCTGGCTGGAAGCGCAGGCCAAACCCATCAGTACCTGGCTGCTGCAGCGAGGACTGGATCTCGGGCAGGCACTGCTGCAGCTCACCCTGAGCGTGTTTGCGTCTTTCTATCTCTACCGCGATGGCGTGGATGTGGTGGCCAGGCTGCGTGCAGGCATGGAGCGCATCGCAGGTAAACGGGCGCAATCCCTCATCGACCTCTCGGCCCGCACGATTCGCGGGGTGGTGTACGGCATTCTCGGCACCGCGCTGGCGCAGGGCATCGCCGCTGCCATCGGCTTTACCCTGGCTGGCGTGCCGGGGCCTCTGGTGCTCGGCCTGCTGACCTTCGTGGTCTCCATCATTCCGGCGGGGCCGCCGCTCATCTGGATTCCGGCCACACTCTGGCTGTTGAATGAAGGATCTCCCGGGTGGGCCGCGTTCATGGGCCTGTGGGGATTTTTCATCATCAGCGGTATCGACAACGTGGTACGCCCCTGGCTTATCAGCCAGGGCGCGGCCTTGCCGTTCATCCTGGTGCTGCTGGGCGTGGTGGGCGGACTGCTCACCTTCGGCTTCATCGGAATTTTCCTCGGCCCCACCCTGCTCGCCGTGGGTTTTGCGATGCTCAGAGAGTGGACGCGAGAGCGTCGCCTCCAAGGGGTGGGTCCGGAAGCCTGAACCCGCGCACCCGGGGGAAATCTCCGCCGGGCAGGGCGGCGCTCATTTCAAGTCGACGATTTCCGCGGCGGTGCCTAGCACGGTCTGCCCGTCATGCGATGCCCGGCAATGAAAGCTCTGCTGCTTGAAGCCATGGACATCCTTGGCGGCGATCATCACCCGTGAGCCGGCGCCTTCGTCACGGATGCTGAATCCGGCGGCGCGGGCTTCGAGCACGAAATCCCGCAGGGGTGCTCCACCTTGCGCGAATTGAGCACACAAGGCATCGGTCTCAGCGGCAGTCTTCTTGGTCAGATGGCTGAACCAGATTGTCGCCATCATGAGGGCGACGGCCGGCGCAAGCACCACCGCAAGTGGACGGGGAATTCGCAGGCCTGGGCGTTTTTTCTTCATCTTGGGTCCTCGAAGCTGGAGGCTGCGGCGCTCCGGCGGCATCACTCGTCGGTTTGAAACAGGTTTTCCCGCTGTGGCTTGGCTACACTCGGCGGGCAAAAAGCACAAAACACAGGAGGGGAGAGATGCATCCAGTCCGTTTCGGCGTTTTCATCCTGCCGGATTCCATTGCGGCCGCCCAGGCGGCGGCGGTCAAGGCGGAGCAGCAAGGCTTCTACTCGGTTTCGGTGAACGATCATTTCTATTCACCGCTGGGCAACGCCCAGTCTCCGCAGCTGGAATGTTTCACCGCGCTCACCGCCATGGCCTGTGTCACGGAGCGGATTCGGCTGGTCCCTGCGGTGGCGGCCATGTCGTTCCGCAATCCGGCAATGCTGGCCAAAATCATGACCTGCGTCGATCAGGCAAGCAATGGCCGCTTTACCTGTGGTCTGGGCGCGGGCTGGCAGCCCACTGAATACCACGCGCATGATTATCCCTTCCCCTCCACGCCAGTGCGGCTCGAACAACTCGCCGAAGGCCTGCAGATCTGCAAGGCGATGTGGACCGAGGATGAGCCTACCTTCACCGGCAAGCACTTCCGGATCGAGAAGGCCTACAACAATCCGCGCGGCGTGCAGAAACCGCATCCGCCGATCATGCTGGGAGGGTCGGGGACAAAGCTGCTCAAGCTCGCCGCGCGCGAGGCCAGCATCATCAACCTCATTCCGGCGACGGGTAACGGCAAGGATTTCGTGAACGATCCGGTCGCCACCGTGAAATTCGACATGCCGACCCTCAAGTCGCGCATAGACCTCCTGCACCAGTTCATGCGCGAGGCGGGACGGGACCCGGGCGAAATGGAAATCGGGGGTCTGCTGCTGCTCGGCTTGTCCCGGGACCCGAATGATCCTGGTCTGCGCGCACTGGCCACACAGCTCGGTTTTCCGGATTACGCCACGGCTCAGGCTTCACCGGTGGCCATCCTCGGCACGCCGGAGGAAGCCCGCGCCGAGCTACAGAAGCGTGTGCGGGAAACCGGCATGACCTATTACATCTTCGTTGCATCCTCAGAAGAGTCGCAGGATCTGTTCGTCGAGGAGGTCATGCCCGCCTTCGCGAACATGCAGGGTTAGAAGAGCCATGACGGAGGGCAGGGTCAGCCGTTATGCTCCCTGCCATCCGGTTGCCATCACGGCAAGCGCGGTCCCGTTTCCAGCAGAAGGAGTGATTCCATGACCCAGCTCAACGGCATTCACCATCTCGCAATCATGACCGCCGATGTGAAGAAGCAGGTCGAGTTCTTCTCGGACGTACTCGGCATGAAGCTCTCGGCCCTGTACTGGATGCACAACGTGGAGGGCTGCTTCCATGCTTTCATGGAGCTCAGTCCGAGCTGTTCCGTCGCGTTCGTGTTCAGCCCGGCCGTGAAGGATATTCCGGTCGAGTTTGGCCTGTCGCACGCGGGCAATCCAATCAAGCCCTGCTCTGCCGGCGTCATGCAGCACCTTGCCTTCAATGTCGACACCGATGAACAGCTGTACGCCATGCGCGACCGCATCCGCGCCAAGGGCGTGCGGGTGCTGGGGCCGCTGGACCATGGGTTCTGCAAATCCATCTACTTTGGAGGACCGGAGAACCTGGTGCTGGAAGTTTCGACCTCGCAGGCGGCCATCGACGCCCAGGCCTGGATAGACCCGGAGGTCGTGGGCCTGTGCGGGATTTCGTCCGAGGAACTGGCCCGCTACAAGAACCCGCCCCCGTTCACGCCGGCCAGCAGCCCGGTTGCACAGCCGCCTTCGGGAACTGGCAGGCCGGAATACACTCAAATGGACCCGGGGTTCGGTGGAGCTTTCGATCTCCCCGATGATTTTGTCACGCGGGAGCTCAGTGAGAGCACCCCGCCAGTCAAGACAGCGAGAGTCGCCTGACCATGGACTTGAAAGGGAAGACCGTCGTCGTCACCGGGGCCAATGGCATCCTGGGTCAGGCCGTGCTCGCACGCGGTCAGACGATGGGTGCAGAGGTGATTGGTCTTGATATCCACTTCGATACGCGCCCGGCCGATGGTGTGCGGCGTGAGCTTGTCGACCTGACCGACAAGCAGGCGACCGACGAGCTCTTCCTGCGCCTCGGCCCCATCCACGTGTTGTGCAACGTGGCCGGAGGCTTCGCCATGGGCGAGACGGCCTATGAAATCGCGTCGCCACAATGGGAGGCGATGTTCAAGATCAATGTGGCCACCACCCAGAATGCGATCCATGCGGCCATGCCCATCTTCCTGCAGCAGGGTCGGGGCAGCATCGTGAACATCGGCGCCATGTCGGCGCGCGAGGGTCAGGCCAACATGAGCGCGTACTGCGCGGCCAAGAGTGTGGTGATGCGCCTTACCGAGAGCCTATCCAAGGAAGTGCGCGCGAAGGGCGTGAATGTGAATGCCATTCTTCCCAGCATCATCGATACGCCCCGCAACCGCCAGGACATGCCGGAGGCGGATTTCTCACGCTGGGTGAAGCCGGACGATCTGGCCAAGGTCATCTGCTTTCTCGGATCTGATGCCGCTGTCGCCATTCATGGTGCACTCATTCCTGTCGTAGGTCTCTCCTGAACAACAATTCCCTGTCGCCCCGCATGGAACTGCGCGCGCTCTTTCAAATCCTGCTCGGTCCCGAGCGCAAGTATTACTGGCTGGCCATTGCCTACGGCGTAGCGATGAGCCTGCTCACGCTCGCGGTTCCTCTTTCCGTCCAGATCCTCATCAACAGTATCGCCAACACGGCGCTGATGCGGCCGCTGGTGGTGCTCGGCATCGCGCTCTTCGCCCTGCTCGGGCTCTACGGTTTTCTGTATGCCCTGCAGACCTGGGTGATGGACCGCTTCGAGCGCCACTTCTTTGCGCGGGTCAGCCAGGAGATCATCCTGCGCAGCCTGCACGCCCGGTTTGCGGCGGTGGAGAGCGTCAACCGCGAGGAACTCGCCAACCGCTTTTTCGAGATCGTGACCGTGCAGCGCAACCTGCCTGCCATCGTGATCGGGGGTTCGAGACTGTTCCTCCAGTCTCTCGCGGGCTTCATCGTGGTGTCGGCCTACCATCCGGTGTTCCTGGCCTTCAATGCGGTGCTGATTGCAGCAGTCTGGTTGGTCTGGCGAATCTGGGGTGGGCGCGCGATCCGCAGCAAGATCAAGGCATCCAAGGCCAAGTTCCGTCTTGCGCACTGGTTGGAGGAACTGGCCCGTGACAATGCGTTCTTCAAGTCGGAACGCGCCGTGAATTTTGCGGTGGGGCGCTCGGACCGTTTCATCGACGACTATCTTGCGGCCCACCGGACCCACTTCCTGCACAAGTTCTGGCAGCTGATCGTTTGTCTCTTCCTGTACGCGCTTGCCAGCGCAGCGCTGCTGGTGATGGGAGGCTGGCTGGTCATCAACAGTGCGCTCAGTCTTGGCCAGCTGGTCGCGGCCGAACTCATCCTGTCGGTGATCTTCATCGCGATCGCCCGCATGCCTGATTACCTTGATCTCTGGTATGAACTCTGTGCCGGCATCGAGAAGCTGGGGGATTTCTATTCCATTCCGCTGGAGGCGCCCGTCAAGGGGGAGCGTCTGGCAGCGGAGGATCAAGGTCTGCGCTTCGACCAGGTGGTCTGCCGCTTTCATCGGGACACTTTCCGATACGACTTTGCGCTGGCGCCGGGTTCGCAAGTCATGGTGGTCACCAGTGCGCAAAGGTTGCAGAAGAGCCTCATTGATCTCCTGCAACGACACCTGGCACCGGAAGCCGGCACGCTGTCTCTGGGTGATCGCAACCTGGCAGACATCAATCCACATCATCTGCGTGATGCCATTGCACTGGTGGATAATTCAGGGGCGCTCGAATCTTCCATTGCCGACAATCTGGCACTCGGCGACGCCACCGTCGATCGCAGTGCCATGCGTGCGGTTCTGGAAGAAGTGGATCTCCATGAGGAAGTCTCACAGTTGGCGGACGGTCTGGACACCGTGCTTGGTCCTTTCGGGTATCCGCTGTCGCGATCAGAAACCATACGGATGAAGATCGCCGCCGCGTTGCTCACGGAGCCGCGAGTGCTCATCCTCACCGAGGTTTTTGACTCGCTCTCATTGCGGCATCGGCGCCGCATCCTGCAGGCGATACGTCGGCGCCCCTCGCTGGTGCTGCTTGATTTCAGTACCCGCCGCGACATCGATTCGTACACCGGC
Source organism: Pseudomonadota bacterium (assembly GCA_039800485.1). Lineage (GTDB taxonomy): Bacteria > Pseudomonadota > Gammaproteobacteria > CAIKBL01. The sequence goes on along the minus strand of JBDLQR010000171.1, from coordinate 2,288 downwards.
TACCTGGTGGTCCGACCCGACCATCAGGAGCTGCTGCCCTCGCTGAGCGCCCTGCTTGCCTGCGAGCAGGATGTACCCGCCACGGAAAAGTCGCGGGAGAAGGTATGAAACCGCCGGCAGAACAACCTTTCGCCCCTGAACTGCTTGGCCAGTTCAGGAGCCTGCGCACGATGGCGGCCCCCCAGGCTGCGCGCCACATTGCGCTCGTGATTCTGCTGTGCCTGCTGATGCTCTCGGCCGGCCTGTGGTGGCTGCCCTGGGTTCAAACTGCGCCGGGCAGTGGCACCTTGATCGCGCTCGATCCGCAGGGTCGGGTGCAGTCGGTCACGGCGCTGGTCACCGGGCGCATCAAGTCCTGGCATGTGCAGGATGGCTCCCGCGTGAAGAAGGGCGATGTGCTGGTGGAGATAGTGGATATGGATCCGCGTTTCCTGCAGCGTCTGGAGGCGGAAAGAAGCGCGGTGCGAGCGAAATTTGACGCCGCCAGAGCCGCCACGGAGACAGCCCTGCTCGATGTGGATCGCAAGACTCGTCTGTTCGAGAAGGGGCTTTCGGCGCGGCGCGACATGGAAGCTGCCAACATCCGCTACAGGGAGCTGCTGGCAGCCCAATCGAGTGCGGCGGCGGAGGTAGCCAAGGCAGAAACCCAGGTGGCGCGCCAGACTACCCAGCGGGTGCGGGCACCCCAGGATGGGGTGGTTGTGCGCAGCGCCTCTCTGGATACCGCGACGCTGGTGAAGGAAGGAGACGAACTCCTCAGCTTTGCGCCGTCTGCCAGCAAGCGGGCAGTGGAGATCTACGTCAATGGGCTCGATGCGGCCCTGGTGCAGCCGGGACGCCGTGCGCGGCTGATGTTCGAAGGTTGGCCTGCCGTGCAGTTCAGCGGCTGGCCTTCCGTGGCGGTCGGGACTTTCCCGGCAGTGGTGCATTTCGTAGACCCTGCCATCTCCGCCAACGGCCGCTTTCGCGTGGTCTTGGTGGAGGAACCCAACGCGCCCTGGCCTGACGATCGCTTCCTGCGTCTCGGCGGGAAAGCCAAAGGTTGGGTCCTGCTCAACGAGGTGCGACTCGGTTATGAGTTGTGGCGCCAGCTCAACAGCTTTCCGCCAGAAGCCACTGCGGCTGCCGGATCGGCCCCATGATCTGTCGGGCGCTGGCGGCACTGGGGCTCTCGGGGCTCGCTCTTGTGTGCCTCGCCCAGGAGGCGCTGCAGATGGAGGACGTGTTGCGTTCGTCCATCCAGCACTTTCCCCAGATCCTCGCCGCGGAGGAGGGAATCAACGCGAGCGCCGGGCGCGTACTTGCCAGCGAGGGTGCTTTCGATTTGCAGCTTGAACAGAAAACCCAGGCTCGCGCCACCGGCTACTACGACGGCACGGTAGTGGACTCCAAGGTGGTCAAGCCCTTGCCGGACTTCAACACACGACTTTATGGAGGCTATCGCATTGCCGATGGCGATTTCCCGATTTACGAAGATCAGTACCGCACCAACGGGGGTGGTGAGTTCAAGGTCGGTGCCATCTTCTCGCTGTTGAAGGATCGCGATATCGATGAGCGCCGGCATGCCTTGCGCGACAGTCGGCTCGCGCTCAGCCAGAGCGCTCTGGAAGCGCGGCTGGTGCAACTTTCCGTGCAACATCGGGCACTGCGCAGCTACCTCGCCTGGCTCGCTGCCGGCCGCGCGCTGGAGGTGCACCGGGATCTCCTCACCCTTGCCGAAACGCGACAGGCCGGGTTGACCTCGCGCGTGGAGGACGGGGACCTCGCCGCCGTATACCTGAACGAAAACCAGCAATACATTCTCAAGCGCAGGGGGCGACTCACCGAAGGGGAACGCTTGCTGCGGGAACGCGCCAATCGCCTCGCGCTCTATCTGCGCGATGATCAGGGTCGTCCCCGTACCATGGAGGGAAACTCCCTGCCCGCGGCTTGGCCTGATCTCGGCGAGATTCCTGCTGACGGTGTGGATGCCATCATCGCGGCCGCTCTCGCAGCGCGACCTGAACTGGGTCTCAAGGACGCAGACATCGAACGCGCCCGCAACGATCTGGCGCTGGGACAGAACTCCTTGAAGCCACGGGTAGACCTGAATCTGGAAGCGGCCAGGGACGCCGGCGGTGGCAGCATCACGCGACAGGATACGGATGCGATCGTGCGCCTGGAGCTCTCCATTCCGCTGGAGCGTCGCCAAGGTCGCGGCAAGGTTGCCGAGTCGCGCGCGAAAATGGCGCAGCTGGCGCTGGAGCGCCAGCTGGCATCCGATCAGATCGCCGTCGAGATCCGGAATC
>JBDLQR010000170.1:0-18821 GCA_039800485.1 Pseudomonadota bacterium | reverse complement strand
TCGCAGCTGAGCACCTGAGGGTGCAGGGCCTGAAAGCGCTCAAGCTTGTCGGACTGGGTGAGCACCAGAGGGCATCCCGCGAGTGAGAGAATCTGACTGAGCCGAGCATCCGGCCATGCGGGATCGAGCGGCACCCAGGCCCCGCCTGACTTGAGGATGGCAAGGATGCCGACCACCAGGTCAACCGAGCGTGCCGCACACAGGGCCACGCGTGTTTCATGCCCCACACCCTGCTCACGCAGGCTGTGCGCAAGTTGCTCCGCTGCCTGCTCAAGCGCAGCGTAAGTCACGTGACCCTCATCGCTGGTCAGTGCGATTGCCTCTGGGCGCGCTCTCGCCTGTGCCTCGAAGAGTTCGGCAACACCGGCACCGGGAAGCCCGGGAGAGACCGGCATGCTCCAGGCCAAGATCTCGCCACGGGATTCAGCCGAACCGAGCGCGATCTGCGCCGTGGTCTCATCGGGTGACTGCAGGAGCGAGTCCAGCAGCGCCTCGTAATGTGCAGCCATCCGGGCCACGGTGTCTGCGTCGAAGAGCTCGTTCGAGAAGTCGAAAGCGCCGCGAATCTCCCGGGTCTCTTCCTGCAGGCTGAGTGCAAGATCAAACTTCGCGAGCGCGCGGGGGATTTCGCGAGCGGTTGCCGTGAGTCCAGAAAGCGACAATCCGCTGCCGTTTGCCCGTTGGCAGGAAAACATTACCTGGAAGAGCGGATTTCGCCCGGCCTCCCGGGTGGGATTGAGTGCCCGCACCAGCACATCGAAGGGAAGATCAGCGTGGGCCTGGGCTTCCAGCACCGTTGCGCGCACAGCCCCCAGTGCCGTGGTGAAAGACCCGCCAACAGGCAGATCGGTACGCAATACAAGCGTATTGACGAACATGCCTACCATGCCCTGCAGATCTGCGTGATCCCGACCGGCGACGGGCGTGCCCACCACGATATCGGTACTGCCGCTGTAGCGCGCCAGCAGGAGCTTGAAGGCCGTCAGCAACACCATGAAGGGGGTCGAAGAGGTGGCCTGAGCCAATTGCCGTACCCGGTTCGTGGTGTCCTCGGAAAGGGTGAAAGGCAACAGTGCGCCGGCAAAGGTCGGCTGGACGGGCCAAGGGTGATCACAGGGCAATTCCAGACGCGGCAGGTCGGCCAGCTGACGAGTCCACCAGCCGAGAGCACTCCGCTCATCCTCCGTGCCACTGCAACTGGCTCTCCATGCCGCGTAGTCAGCATAAGTCAATGGCAGTGCGCGCAAGCGTGGCCGGGCGCCCTGCAAGGCGGCTGCATAAGCTTGTGCAAGTTCGTCATGCAGCACGGCTTGCGACCAGCCATCACTGACGAGATGGTGGATCACGAACAGAAAAACGTATTCATTGTCCGCGCAGCGCCAGAGGCGAGCGCGCCACAAGGGTCCTTCGCGCAGATTGAAGGGCTGCGTGGAGGCCTGCGCCAAGGCTGTCTGGAGTCTGTGGGGCCTGGTGCGCTCGGGCTCAGCCCTCAGATCTTCCACCTCGAACGGAGGCTCGTGAACAGCCGATACTTCAAGCAGCAGGGTGTCGTCCTGCTCCCGCAGGGAGGTCCGCAATGCATCGTGACGTTGCATCAGCAGCGTGAGTGCTTTGAGCAGCGCGTTTTCGTTCAGGCTCCCCTTCAGATTCCACACTTCGCTGATGTGGTACAGAGCTAGCCCGGGCTGCCAGCGTTCGATGAACCACAGGCCTTGTTGCGCAGAGGAAGCAGTGGCGAGCGACCCGGGCTCCCGAGGCTGGGGGCGACTCTCGCGCCGGCGCAGGTGTGCGGCGGCATTCTGATCGATCAGTCGTGCCAGTGACTCCGGTGTAGGGTTCTCAAATGCATCACGCGGCGTCAGATCAACGCCCCACTCCGCACGCAGCCTGGCCAGCAGGCGGATGATCAAAAGGGAGTGGCCACCCAATGCGAAAAAGTCGTCATCCCGACCGACCCTATCCACACCAAGGATTTCACACCACAGTGCGGCGATTGCCTCTTCAGTTTTCGTTTGGGGCGCCTGCCACTGCGTGCTGACATGTGCCGGACCGGGTGCAGGCAGCGCCTTGCGATCGAGCTTTCCATTGGGAGTGAGTGGTATCGCGGGCAGCACTACCACGGCTGAGGGCACCATGAATTCCGGCAGGCGCTGGCGCAGGGCTTCACGCAGGGTGTGCTCCTCAAGTGCGCTCCCTGCTACATAAGCCACCAGACGCGGATCCCCTGCCCGATCTTCGCGCAGAATCACCGCAGCCTGTGCCGCGCCCTCGGCCAGCAGGGCAGCCTCGATTTCGCCCGGCTCGATGCGATAACCACGCAGCTTGACCTGTGCATCCATGCGACCCAGGAACTCGAGATTTCCATCTGGTCGCCAGCGCACGCGATCGCCGGTTCTATAGAGACGTGCACCAGGCTTGAAGGGGTGGGCCACGAATCTTTGCGTCGTGGTCTCTGGACGATTGAGATACCCATCGGCAAGACCTGCACCACCAAGATAGAGCTCACCCGGGATACCCTCAGGAAGCTGCTCGCGCTGTTCATCCAGCACCCACGCTTCGATGTTGCTGATCGGCCGTCCAATCGGGAGCGGATCCGGAGTGCCGGGCGCGCAGCGCCAGCTGGTGGCATCCACGGATACCTCAGTCGGACCGTAAAGATTGTGCAGCTCGACCTTGCATTGCGCATGGAACGCTTCAGCTGTAGCGGCGGAGAGTGCCTCGCCGCCCGCGAACACGAGGCGCAGGGAGGCACAGTCACCCAGCAGGTGCTCAGCGAGCATGGCGCTCAACAGTGAAGGCACCATCTGCACGATGGTGACCTCGTGTTCCTTCACCACGTTGACGATGCGCAGAGTGTCGCCCTGAACCTCCAGCCCGCCCACGACCAGCACGCCGCCGGACCACAGCGGCGCGAAAAGCTCCCACACCGACGCGTCCGAGCTGAGGCTGGTTTTGAGTAGCACGCGGTCGTCGGCATCAAAGGCGAAATGGCGGCACATCCAGCCCATGTGATTGGCGATGGCGCCATGGCTGATCACGACCCCCTTGGGCTGGCCGGTGGACCCTGAGGTGTAGATGACATACGCCGGGTCACACGGCTCGCTGCGCCGCCAGCTCAGGGGTCCGTCGGTTTTTTCAAGTGTTCCCACAGGAACGCATCGCGCGTTCGTGAACGGCGGCGCAGCTCCTGGTGAGTCACCCACCAGGACCAGGGCCAACCCTGCGTCCTCAAGCATGTACTGCAGGCGCTTCTGCGGGAAAGACGGGTCGAGTGGTACGTAGGCAGCCCCGGCCTTCAGAATCCCGAGCACTCCCACGATGAGATCGAGTGAGCGTGGCAGGTACACACCCAGCCGCGCCCCTGTCTCTACCCCAAGCCCGCGCAGACCGCGCGCGACTGCCTCGGCCCTCGCATCGAGCGCTGCATAGGAGAGGCATCCGGCCTCAGCGATGACCGCCTGTGCTTGCGGTGTCTCACGTGCCTGCGCCTCGAATCGGCCGTGGAGAGTGTGAGGCTCCGGCAACACGGAGGCGGTCTCATTCCAGGCAGCTTGCCGCGTGCGTTCCTCATCCGTGAGCAATGACAGTCGCCCCACCGCGAGCTCCGGCGTGCGCACCGCGCTCTCCAGCAAAGTAAGGTAATGCTGGCTCCAACGGCGCATGGTGGTCTCATCAAATAACGCGCTTGCGTACTGCAGCGCGCCCTCAAGAGATCCATCACGCTCCATGAATGTCATGCCGAGGTCGAATTTGGTCGTCGTGCGCGGCACTTTTACCGGCAGGATCTGAAGCCCTTCCAGGACCAGTTCTGCGGGTAACTGGTTCTGCAGCGCCAGCATCACCTGGAAGAGCGGATGGCGGCTTGCATCCCGCGCCGGGTTCAACACCCTGACCAGCTCTTCGAGTGGTACCTCTGCGTGCCCGTATGCATCAAGCGCCACCTCGCGTACGCGTCCCAGCAGGGCGTTCAGTGGCTCATCGGGATCCAGCCGGGTACGCAGCACGAGAGTGTTCACGAAGAATCCGACAAGGCCTTCGAGTTCTGCACGGCTGCGGCCAGCCATCGGGCTACCGACCGCAATGTCGCGCTGGCCACTGAGACGCATCAGCAGCACCTGCATCACCGCCAGCAGCACCATGTAAAGCGTCGCACCATGGGCATGGGCAAAGGTTTTCAAACTGGCCAGTAGTGCAGGCTGTACGGTGAACTCGACGAGACCTCCCGTGTAGTCGACCTCGGGTGTGCGAGGTCTGTCGGTGGGAAGCTCCAGCGGCTCCAGGCCCGACAGGCGTGTCTGCCACGACTGTAAAGACTCTTCATGCGCCGCGGTGGCCAGCATCTCCCGCTGCCAGAGTGCATAGTCTGCATACTGCAGCGGCAGCGGTGGCAAGGACGGCGGCTCAGCGCGAAGTGCGCACGCGTACAGCAGGCCCAACTCACGCAACAGGACACCCTGTGACCAACCATCCGACACGATGTGATGCACCACGAGCAGCAATACGTGTCTGTCCGGGCTGAGAGACCACACCACGAGGCGGAGCAAGGGCGGAGCGGCCAGATCAAACGGCTCTTCAAGAGCCTGCATGAGTTCGACCTCCAGTCGGGCGGTCTGCGCCCCGGCGGACACTGGCGTGAGATCAATGTGCCGTGGCTGCCACGAAAAAGAATCGACGATGCGCTGAAGGGGTTCGCCACCCTCTTCAGCAAAGCCCGTACGCAGCGACTCATGTCGGGCGATCAGGGTCTGGAATGCCGCAGTGAGTGCCGGGATCGACAGCGGTCCTGTCAACTCCCACGCCTGGCAGATGTGGTACTGCGAGGTACCGGGTAGCCATCGTTCCAGAAACCAGGCCCGCGCCTGCGCAGAGGATGCGGGGATGAGGTAAACCTCGCCCTGATCGTGGGTGTCTGAGAGCTTGGTCATGCCGGCAACCCGCTGGCCTGCGCGGACGCCCGGGCACGCATCAGGCCCGCCATCGCGGAGAGGCTTGAATGTGTGAGCAGATCACGCAGATTGATCTCAAGATCATGTTCCGAGTGCAATCGATTGAGCAGCCGCACGCCCATCAATGAATTGCCGCCTACCGCAAAGAAGTCGTCCTCGCGACACGGCTCCAGCTGAGGCATGAGCGACTTCCAGATTGCCGCGAGCGCACACTCGAAGGGGTCATCGGGTGCGGTCCGCCGGGAACCCAAGTCTGCAGGGAAGTCTGGCTGCCGCTCCGCGAGCGCCGCCCGATTGACCTTGCCATTGGGGAGACTGGGCAAGGCCTCCAAGGGCGCGAACAGGGAAGGGATCGCTGCAGGTGACAGCCACTCGCTCAAGTGGCGACGCAAGACTGCCGGTTCCGGCATCTCCGCCACCGGGACCACCCAGGCGATGAGACGTGTTTCCTGCCCCTCCCGCGACGACGCGGGAACCACTGCGCAGGCCCTTATTGCAGGATGTCCGGCGAGCAGCGACTCAATACCCTCTGGCTCTATGCGGACGCCATTGATCTTCACCTGACGATCGAGACGACCGAGGATATGCAGCACGCCTCGCGCATCGCGACATCCAAGATCACCGGTGCGGTATTCCACTTCCTCCACGCCCGTCTCTGATGACATTCTCTGAAAGCGCCACGCATCGTGGGCCTTGCCAAGATAGCCGAGGCTCGCGAAAGGGGTCCGAATGACGATCTCCCCGGCTTCGCCCTCACCACAGGCGCGCCCGCCCTGGTCACGGATATCAATCTCTGCATCGCGGATTGGAACACCAATCGGCTGTATGCCATTCAAAGCAGGTTTCGGCACCTCGCACCAGGATTTGATCAGCGTGGTCTCGGTGGGTCCGTAGAAGTTGACGATGCGGCAGGTTTCGGACAGCCACACCCGCAAGGTTTCCACCAGTTCGCCCTGGAGCGGCTCACCCGAGAAGATCGCGAATTTCATTTTCGGAAGTCGAACCAGGCCATCGGCAGACAGCCACGCCCGCAGCCGGGATGGCACGAGATGCAGCACCGTGATGCGGGACTCGGCGAGCCAGCGCGCTTCCTCATCGAGGGGAAGGCCGGACGGGGGCAGGCACAACGTGCCCCCGGTGGTGAGCGGCAGGAAGATCTCGCGCAGGGAGGCATCGAACGTCGGCACGGTCAGCCCCGAGACGCGGTCACCCGCACCGATTCCCAGGGTATCGGTTTGCCAAGCGATGAACTGGGAGAGACCCGCGTAGCGCCCGAGAATCCCTTTCGGTTCTCCAGTGGAGCCGGACGTGAAGTAGACATAGGCTGGATCGTTGGGCTCGAAATCATCCATGAGTGGAGGCAGGCTGCCCTCTGGGAGAACTGAGGATTTCAGGACCTTCCCCGTATGCAGGCACTCCAGCGTCCATTCATCGGCAAGCTTTGCCAACGTCAATCGCCAGCGGGCATGGGCGAGCATGGACTTCATGCGCGCCGCCGGGGCCTCTGGCTCGACGGGCATGGCGACGGCACCCGCGCAAAGTGTGGCCAGGAAAGCTGCTGCCAGATCCGGTGAGCGTGGCAGTTGCAAGGCGAGGATATCCCGCCTGCCGACACCGGCAGCGTGCATCAACGCAAGCAGCCCGGCCACCCGCTTCGCAAGGTCTGCATAGGTGAGTCTCACGTCGCCCTGCTCGATGGCGATTGACTGCGGGTGCTCGACCATCTGCCGGAGAATGAGCGTGAGCACCCCCGGATATTCCGGGAGCGCCGCGGAACGTGGAGAGCCTTCCTCGCGCAATCGCGCAGCAGGGCTGGCGAGGGTGTAATCATTCAGCGGGCGTGAGGGATCAGCGACGAGCTGCTCCATCACAGAGGTAAACTGCTCCAGCAGGGCTGCTGCATCCTCAGTAGCCAGACGTCCACGCCGGAACAGCAGGAAAAGCCTGGCCGCGGGCGCAATCTCCATTTCTTCAGATTCGTAGAAACACGGCTGGCGATTGAGATAGAAGCAGAGGTCAAACGGTGTCTCGAGCTGCCAGGCCGCTAGGCGAGTGACCTCGAGGCCGGGCAGCGCCATGGACGGTGCGGCCCACGGAATCATGTTGAACATGACATCAAACAGCGGATGCCTGTCCGCGATTGTGGGCAGCCTGAGATCCGCGATGACCTGCTCGATCGGAATCTGCTGACGCTTGAAGGATTGCCGCTTCTGCTCCGCCACCCTGGCGAGGAGGATCTCACCTGTGGCTTCCTCGGGGATTCTCATCCGCAGCCCGAGATCATTGAGGCAGCAGGACACCAACTCGGAGAAGCGGGGATCGGCGCGATGGGCGACCGGGGTGCCGATGAGGAGATCCCGTTGCCCGCTCAGGCGGTGCAGCAGCAAGGTGAGCGCTGTGAGACAGACCGTGAATGTAGAGACTCCCTGCGCGCGGGCGAACGCCCCGATATCCGCCCAGAGACACGCCGGCAGGGCAAGACTGACCTGATCGCCCTCCCCCCTTGGCTGTTCTGCGCGCAGCAGCGGCAGCGACAGGCGCGGCGGCGTGGCGAGCTGTGCCTGCCACCAGCCCCTGGCCTCGTTCCAATGGGCTTCTCCTGTTGCTGCACGTTCGTCCCGCGCGAAGCACTCATGGTTTGCCGCCACAGGCAGCGAAGCCGTGCCTGCGCCGAACCCGGCCGCATAGAGCGCTGCGAGATCACGTTGTATCAGCGCCTGGGAGTAGCCGTCCGCCGCGATGTGGTTGATCGCGAGCAGCAACACATGGGTGTCGCCAGGAAGCGCCACGAGCATCGCACGCATCTGGCAAGCCGCACCTGCATCGAAGGGCTGCATCAGGAATTGTCGTTGCAGCAGCTGGATGTGCGGTGCGCCTTCGGGTTCATGGGACACTGCCCTCTCGAATGGGGTGACCATGGCGGGATGGACTCGCGCAATCAGGATATCTCCCTGCAGGATGAGGCTGGTGCGCAAGGAAGCATGCCGCTCGATGAGCCCGTTCAGTGCAGCCTGAAGCGCTGCGAAGTCCGGCTGCCCCCTCAAGCGCCACGCAAAATTGACCGTATTGGGAGCACCACCCGTGCGGGCCTGCGCACGCATCCACATGCGTTCCTGCGCAAACGAGGCGGGATATTCCAGTTCAACCCGGCTTGCCGGTTCCGCGGGAGGACGGTCCGGCGCCGGGAGCTGGAACGGGGGCGTCCTCGACTCACGCCGAAAGGCTGCGCGATCACGTGCTTGCAGGATCGGCTCCGCAGATGTCGCGCCTTCATCCCCGGAACCAGGGTCTGCATTCTCCTGCGTCTCAACCAGCACGGCCTGCTGCTTCAGAAGAGGACAGGAGAACAACTGCCGCATGCTGAGTGAGGAGGCAAAGTGCGCATTCACGCGGGCGCGCAAGCGGAGCAGGAGCAGTGAATGTCCGCCGAGGGCAAAGAAGTCATCGTCCCGGCTGATTTGCTCCACACCGAGGATGTCGGACCAGAGCTCAGCCAAGGCCTGTTCGGTTTCCGTTTCCGGTGCGCGGCGACTCGCATCTCCAGTCAACGGGCCAGGCGCAGGCAGGGCCTTGCGATCAAGCTTGCCATTTGGCGTGCGCGGAAGTTCCGACAACACCACCACGGCTGAGGGCACCATGAACTCCGGCAAACGTCGCCGTATCGCTTCTCTCAGTGCGTTGCCCTGAACCGACACACCCGCCACGTAGGCGACCAGGCGCGGATCACCCGCTCGGTCCTCGCGCAGGATCACCGCGGCCTGGGACGCCCCCTCCGCCAGCAGGGCCGCCTCGATCTCGCCGGGCTCGATGCGGTAACCGCGCAGCTTGACCTGCGCGTCGATGCGTCCCAGGAACTCCAGGTTGCCATCAGGCAACCACCGTACGCGATCGCCCGTTCGATAGAGCCGTGCACCGGGCTTGAACGGGTGCGCCACAAACTTTTCCGCCGTGAGTTCGGGACGGTTCAGGTAGCCTTCGGCCAGGCCCGCGCCACCCAGATACAGCTCACCCGCAATCCCCTCCGGCAGCAACTCTCCCTGATCATCCAACACCCAGGTCTCCACCGGTGGGATTGGGCGACCAATCGGCACCGATTCAACATTCTCCCGCGGACACGGCCACCAGGTGGCCCATATCGAGTCTTCGGTCGGCCCGTAAAGATTATGGAGTTCAGCCTGGCATTGCGCGTGAAAGGCATTCACTGTCGATGCGGCGAGTGTCTCCCCTCCCGCAAAGACGATGCGCAAGCTCGAACAACCGGACAGGTGGTTCTCTGCGAGCAAGGCGCGCAGCATCGCGGGAACCGCGATGAACGCCGTGGCTGCATGCTCCCGGATATCCCTCGCTATTGCTTCCGGATCCATGTCACTTGCGCTGCGCGCGAGAACGAGCGTGGAACCGCTGTGCAAGGCTGAGAACAGTTCCCACACCGAGGCATCGAAGGACGTACTGGCGCGCATGAGCAGGCGATCGGCAGGCCCGAAGCCGAACTGCTTGCGCAGCCACTGCAGATGCGTACACACCGCCCCATGGTTGATGAGCACGCCCTTGGGGTTTCCCGTGGAGCCGGAGGTGTAGATGACATAGGCAAGGTCGCGCGCACTGACACGTGGCCAATGCCGAGGGCCCGGGCCGCGCGCGAGTGCCGTAACTTCCACACACCTGACGCCACCGGGCAGCACAGGAGGTTGCGTGGAGTCATCCACCAGTACCAACGCCAACCCTGCGTCCTCAGCCATGTATGCGAGCCGCGCAGACGGATATGTCGGATCAAGCGGCACATACGTACCCCCCGCCTTCAGGATGCCAAGCACCCCCACCACAAGGTCGAGCGAGCGTGGCAGACACACCCCAACGCGCGTGCCAAGCTCTACACCCAACCCACGCAAACCGCGCGCCACCGCCTCCGCCCGCGCATCCAATGCGGCATACGTCAGGTGTCCGCCCTCACCCACCACTGCCAACGCCTCCGGCGCCGCGCGCACCTGCGTTTCGAACATCTCGTGCAGCGTGTGAGCCAAAGGCTCGCCCGTCGCCGCCTCGTTCCACGCCCACTGCCGCGCACGCTCAGCCTCCGTCAACACAGGGATACGCCCTACGGGTGTCTCTGGGGCATTCACCACACCCGACAGCAACGTCAGGTAATGCCCGACCCAACGCTGCATTGTCGCCGCGTCGAACAGAGCGCTGGCGTACTCGAGCATGCCTTCGAGTGCCCCCTCGCGCTCGATCAAGTTCATCCCCAGGTCAAACTTCGTCGTCGTGCGCGGTACCTTCACGTCACGCACCACAAGGCCTGTCAGACTCAGCTCTGCAGGCGGCAGGTTCTGCAACGCCAGCATTACCTGGAACAGCGGATGACGACTGGCATCGCGCACCGGGTTCAGCACCCGCACCAGCTCTTCGAACGGCACCTCCGCCTGCCCGTAGGCTTCCAGCGCCCCCTCACGCACCCGCGCCAGCAAGCCCGTGAAGGATTCATGAGGATCGAGCGCCGTGCGCATCACCAGCGTGTTCACGAAGAAGCCGACCAGACCCTCAAGTTCCGAACGCCCACGGCCCGCTACCGGACTCCCTACCGCAATGTCGCGCTGATGAGTCAGGCGCATCAGCAACACCTGCATCGCCGCCAGCAACACCATGTAGAGCGTGGCACCCTGCTCCCGCGCCAGCGCCTTCAGCGCTGTCACCAGCCGCGGCGCCACCGTGAACTCCACCAGTCCGCCCGTGTAATCCACTTCTGCCGTGCGCGGATGGTCAGTCGGAAGCTCCAGGGGCTCCAGCCCCGACAGCTGCGCCTTCCAACGCGCCAGCGACTCGCGATATGCCTCGCTCGTCATGAGCTCGCGCTGCCACAGGGCGTAGTCCGCGTACTGCAGGGGCAAGGGTGAGAGGGAAAGCGACTCGCTGCGCAAGGCGCGCGCATACAGATCACCAAGCTCGCGCCTCAGAATCCCCCGCGACCACCCATCCGACACGATGTGATGCATCACCAGCAGCATCACGTGTCGTCCCGGACCGAGCTGCCACACGACGAGACGCAGCAAGGGTGGACTCGCCAGATCGAAGGGCGCTTCGAAGGCCCGGGTCAGCTCCGCGGTGAGGCGCCCTTCCTGCTCGGCGGCCGGCACTCCGGACAGGTCCACCCATCGAGGTATGAAAGACAGCGTCTCCACGATGCATTGCCGGGGCTCGCCGCCCGCTTCCTCAAAGCCTGTACGCAGCGATTCATGGCGGGCGATGAGGGCCTGCAGGGCCGCGGTCAGCGCCGGCAGGGACAGCTCACCCTCCAGCCGCCATGCCTGGCCGATGTGGTATTGCGATGTCCCGGGCAGCCAACGCTCCAGAAACCAGGTCCGAGCCTGCGCTGAAGAAACAGGGAAATGTCCCGTCATGATGGAAAACCTTTTCTGGGCCTGGCGGGGATCCGGGTCACAGTCCCGCCAGGGCCAATGCCTTCCATGCGCGCTGCCAGCTCTGCCGGTGTGGGATGCCGGAAAATCTCAGCGGGCAGCAGTTCCACGCCAATTTTTTCCTGCAGGCGCGTGACGACCCGCATGGCAAGCAGCGAGTCCCCACCAAGACTGAAAAAGTTGTCGTGCCGACCGGGAAACGGGATCGCGAGCAACTCTGCCCAGATCTCCGCGATGGTCGTTTCCAGGCCCGGTCGCGTGGTCACCGGAACGGTGGTCCGCGTTGCCTCCAGTATCGACGCCAGTGCCAGACGCTGGACCTTGCCACTGGGGCCTTTGGGGATCTCCTCCACCACCCGGATCTCGCTCGGCACCTTGAAATCCGCGAGGTGAGCGAAGAGATGGTCCCGCAGCTCGCGCCCATCCACGGACTCTCCCGGACGGAGTGTCACGACGGCAGCCAGATCTTCGCCCAGCGTGGGATGAGGCACCGCATAAGCAGCCGCCTGCGCCACGGCCGGATGCGACAAGAGGGCCTCATCGATTTCGCGTGGAGCAATCTTCTCACCACCGCGATTGATCATTTCTTTCAGCCGGCCGGTGAGGAACAGATAGCCTTCCTCATCAAGATAGCCCTCGTCTCCCGTACGGAACCATTGCTGATGAAAGGCTTCGGCAGTTGCTTCCGGTCGATTGTGATAGCCAGTGAATACGTTCGGACCGTGAATGGCGACTTCCCCGCGCATGTGAGCAGGGAGTGCATTGCCTGATGCATCGAGGATGCAGATCGAAGGACCCGCGGCACACCCGACCGAACCCGGTTTGCGCGCTCGCGGTGGGAGCGGATTGCTGGTCATCTGGTGGGCGGCCTCGGTCATGCCGTAGGACTCGATCACCGGGCAGGCAAAGACTTCCTCCAGCTCCGAAAGCACACTGGGTGCGAGCGCGGCCGAGGACGAGCGGATGAAACGCAGACGGGAGGACACAGGTTCCGTGCGCTCCCGGGCGCTCTGGAGGATGGCCTGATGCATGGTGGGCACTGCGGAGTAATAGGTGGGATGCAGTCTTGCTAACCAGTCGAAAAATCCCGGAATCGCAAAGCCCGGCGTGCACACCACGCTGCCCCCTGCACCCAGCGGCGCCAGCAAGCCCGCCAGCAATCCGTGAATGTGGAACAAGGGCATCACCGCCAAGCCTCGGTCGTGCTTGCCAAGCGACAAAGTCGACAGGATGTGTCCCATGCTCGCAAGCAGGTTGGCATGGCTCAGCGGCACCTGCTTCGGCCGCGCAGTAGTGCCCGAGGTATGCAGTACCAGGGCAATGTCATCCGGGGCGCGTGTTGCAAGCCCCGGCGCGTTGCCGCCAGTCAGCGGGCATTCCAGCAAGGGCAAGCCCAATTCGCGCGTGAGTGCATGGATTCGCACCTCAGTACCCGGAGTCACCACCACGGCGCGTACATCGAGATCACGACAATGGACTGCCAGTTCGGCATTGGTTGAGGCGGGATTGAGGGGCGCGCAGCTCGCATGGGTCATCGTTGCCAGCACCGCGACCGCCAGATCCGGACCCGGGGGCGCGATGACCGCGACACGAGTGTTGGCATCGATGCCGGATTCAGAGAAACGCGCACCGAGTGCCGCCATGCGGCCGGCAAGGGTGGCGTAATCGATACTTGCGCCCTGCACATCCAGCAGGGCAATGGAGTCCGGTTGCGCGGCAGCCAAGGATGAGAACAGCGCGCCAAGGGAGGCGAAGGCGACAGAATCGAACACGGGCATGGGTGCGGGGTTCCGGGAGGGCTCAGTTCGATCAGCGGCCGGGGACCGCCCACTCTTGAGTCAACCGGGGGACCGCCCGGCCCGTCCCTGGATCTTGCGTGCCCGCCCCGTAAGACCCAGCCCTGGCAGGGCCAGTCCCACGGGGTGGGAAGTGGTGTATCAGCTGTTCAGGATCAGCTCGTTGTCGATGATGCCGTCGTTGTCCTTCACGAAGCCTTTCCAGATCTTCATGTATTCGACGAACTTGTCGCTCAAGCCCTCGGCACGCAGGTGCTCGGGTGTGACCGGAATGGTCATGGGTTTGAACTTCCCATCGGCCTGCAGCAATTGCGGGTAGTTGTGGTGGATGATCGCAGCCCTGCCGAGCATGACCCAATCGACACCCGCGGCCATGGCGCGTTCAAGATCGGCGGGAGTATTCAGCTTTCCAGCCACGCCCAGACGCACGCCTTTGCGATCCAGCTCCGTGAAGTGGGAGAGCAGGCTCTTGCCCTGGCTCACGCCATCCTCAGGCATCTTGAAGACATCCCACATGGACATGTCCAGGAATTCGATCAGCTCTTCACGCATGAGCTGAGCCGCCACCTCGACGACTTCCGGCAGCTTCATGCCGAAGCGCTCAGGTGACAGTCGCACACCCACCATGAAGTTGCTGCCGCAGCGTTTCCGTATGCCTTCGAGAATGTCGAAAATCAGGCGCTGGCGATTGGCGAGCGAGCCACCGAACTTGTCGGTCCGCTGATTGATTTCGGGAGACAGGAACTGCGCCAGGATGTAACCGTGCGCGCCGTGCAGCTCCACGCCATCGAAGCCAGCCTGCTCGGCACGCTGGGCTGCACGGATGAACGCCTCGATCATCGCTTCGACCTCGGCGGTGGTCATCGCACGCGCGCCCCACTTCTCGTTATCGGATGCGCAGAGCGGCTGCATGCCGATGAGCTCCTTGGGCGCACGCATGCCACCGTGATAGAGCTGGACGATGGACACGCTGTCGTTGGCCTTGATGGACTTGGCGAGTCGGGTGAGGCCGGGAAGGTGATCGTCGGAGAAAATCCCCATCTGCCCGGGGAATCCCTTGCCTTCGGCCTGCACATGGGCGGCGCAGGTCATGGTCAGTCCGAATCCACCTTCAGCGCGCATGGTGAGCCACTTGAACTCCTCATCGGAGCAGACTCCGTCTTCGTGGCTCTGCTGGTTGGTGAGCGGGGCCAGCATGAAGCGGTTCTTCATGGCGGGACCGCGGGCGAAGGTCAGGGGAGAAAACAGCGAAGTCATGGACACACTCTCATATTCTTGTGAGGGGGGATGGACAGAGGCCGGACGGCGATGCCTGGCCAGAACGCGCAATCATACTGCGCATCGGATATCCGGGCACAGGGGCGGTCCTGCCGGGTGCGAGGCTTGCCTGGGAGGGCTGGTGACTCAATACGACGATTGATGGGAAGCGTCGGCGCCATAAGCACGCCCCGGGGCAGACTCATCACCGGGTGCCCTGAAGCTCATCCGCCAGGTGGAGGGCGACACACCGAAGGCCTCGCGAAAATGTTGCCTGAGCACGGCGACCGACCCGAACCCCACCGTTTGGGAAATGACATCGATGGAAAGGTGGGAGGATTCCAGCAGCGCTTGTGCTCTGCCGAGGCGCTCCGACAGCAGCCAGGCTTTTACCGTGGTGCCGGTCAGTGCACGGAAGTGGCGGGTGAAGCTGCGGCGACTCATGCGGGCTTTGTCAGCAAGGCTGTCGAGCGTATGCGGTTCACCCAGGCGTTCACGAATGGCGTCGAGCAACTGCGCGAGGCGAGTGTCCATCGCAGCCTTGGGCACGGGTTGCTCGATGAATTGCGCCTGCCCGCCCTCGCGATGAGGGGCGATCACCAGCCGTCGCGCGGTGCGATTGGCCATTGTTGCACCCAGCCTTCGACGAAGAACGTGCAGGCAGGCATCCAGACTGGCTGCCGTGCCGGCGGAAGTCAGCACGTTGCCGTCCTCGACATAGAGCACATCGGGATGCATGTCGATGTTGGGGAAGCGTCGCGCCATCTCATCTGCGAGCTCCCAGTGGGTGGTCGCGCGCCGACCGTCCAACAGGCCCGCGCAGGCCAGAACATGGGTACCAAAGCAAAGAGCAACGAGTTGAGCGCCGCGTGCGTGTGCTCTCACCAATGCATCGATCAAGGGCTTGGGTGGCTCATCCAGAGTCTCCCGCCAGCCAGGGATGACGATGACATCCGCTTCTTCGAGCAGGTCCAGCGGCGCGAGATCCGTCAGGCCGAAGCCTGCCGAGGTCTTGATGGGGCCCTCTTCACCGGCGCAGACCCGGACCTCGAACGCCTTGGGCGTACCGGGATTTCCTTCTCCAAAGACCACGCACGGAACGGACAGGTGAAAGGGAATGACGCGCTGAAAGGCCACTACGGCAATCAGTGTGCGAGACGAATCTGCGGCCATGGGTGCAGGGCTCCTGAAGATGGCCCGATTCTAGATCATGAGCGGATTTGAGCCATACTGGCCTGGGCGCGACATGGCCCGATTCAGGCGATCTTTGGCTTTCGGCCCGATGCTCGGCTTGCCAGCGACGCAGCAGAATAGTCTCTACTCAAGATGACCCACAGGACCCACCTCATGCGTCTCAAAATTCCTGCCCGTTTCCTGGCTCTGGCCTTGGTGCTGCCGGCGTTTGCGACTTTCGCCAACGGGCAGGCGCAGGAAACCGCCGCGCCCACCAAGGAAGTGCAGTTTCATCACATCCGGAATGCCACAACCAGAATCACTTATGCGGGGACGACGTTCCTGATCGACCCGATGCTGTCCAGGAAAGGAACCTATCCCGGGTTCGAGGGCACCTATCGCAGTGAGTTGCGTAATCCGCTGGTGGAGCTGCCCATCCCTGAAGCCGAGGTCATCGCCGGTGTCGATGCCGTGGTTGTGACCCACACCCACCTCGACCATTGGGACGATGCCGCGCAGACCCTGCTGCCCAAAGGCCTTCCCTTGTTCGTTCAGCATGCGGCGGATGCGGAGATCATCCGCAAGCAAGGCTTCACCGATGTGAGGATTCTGGAGAACCAGGCCACCTTCGGCGGAGTCACCTTGACCAGAACCGGCGGCCAGCACGGTACCGATGAGATGTACGCCTCGCCCCCGTTGGCGGCGCTGTTGGGTCAGGCCATGGGGGTGGTTTTCCAGGCCCCTGGGCATCGGACGCTCTATCTTGCCGGGGACACCATCTGGCGCGAGGACGTAGACCAAGCGCTCGCCAAGTTCTCGCCTGCGGTGATTGTGTTGAACGCCGGCTATGCGCGCCTCACGGGTTTTGAGGGCGCAATCATCATGGGCAAGGATGATGTTCTTCGCGCCGCCCAGGCCGCACCGGAGGCAACCATCGTGGCGGTGCATCTCGACGCCATCAATCACATGTCTCAGAGCCGGGAGGAGCTGCGCAAGTTTGTGGAAGAAAAAGGAATCACGCGCCGGGTGGAAATCCCCGCAGATGGCGCAACACTCACGTTCTGACGGACGCGGCGCAACGCCTGTTGTCCCGGTCCAATCATTGAGCAGACGGTAAACGTGGGGAGCAGATGCGGGCGTTTCACAAGCCCGCGCAGGCCGCGTCACGGACCGCGATTCCCGCGCGCCCGCGAGTCTTTGCGGATGACATAAGCCACGGGTTGCACAGGGAAATCGGGAGCTGTTTACTTCCGTGGTGGAGAGCGGTAGCGTTTCAGGCAGCCTGTTCCACTGTCTTCTTGGCATCCCATCTTCATGTCATCCCATCCACAACGTATCGATTGGAAAGCAGACGCGCCGGCGTCGATAGTCGTATTCCTGGTGGCACTCCCGCTTTGCCTCGGGATCGCACTTGCCTCAGGCGCCCCGCTCTTCTCCGGGATCATTGCGGGAGTGGTGGGTGGGCTGGTGGTCGCGCCAATCAGTGGCTCAGCCCTCATGGTCAGCGGCCCGGCCGCCGGACTCACGGCGATTGTGCTTGCCGCGATCACCGACCTTCGCGATTACCGGGCGTTCCTCCTCGCGGTTGTTCTGGGTGGCGTGATTCAGCTGATCCTGGCCGCTGTCCGCGCCGGGATTGTCGGTTACTACTTTCCGTCAGCCGTCATCAAAGGAATGCTCTCGGCGATTGGCGTCGTGCTCATCCTGAAGCAGATCCCCCACGCGGTGGGTTACGAGGCAGACGCGATGGGGAGCGAGTCCTTCCGGCAAGCCGGCGATGCGACGACCTTCTCGGCCGTTGTGGACGCTTTCTCGGCGCTGCAGCCGGGCGCGGCGCTGGTCGCAGCACTTTCCCTGATCATCCTGTTCATCTGGCCCTCGACGCCGCTTGCGAAGGTCAAACTCCTGCCCGCCCCGCTCGCCGTGGTCCTCCTCGGTGTCGGACTCAATGCTCTCTTTCCGTCAGTTCTCCCCGCATGGGTGATCAATGCCGAGCACCTTGTTGCATTACCGATCCCGCAATCAGGGGCGGAATGGATGCAGCAGTTCTCCATGCCGGCCTGGGGCGAGATCACCAATCCGGTGGTCTGGCGCGTCGCGATCACGCTTGGCATCGTGGCCTCGCTGGAAACGCTGCTCTCGCTCGAGGCGACCGACAAGATGGATCCTTACAAGCGCGAGGCTCCTCCGAATCGCGAGCTTCTGGCCCAAGGCGTGGGGAACACGCTGTCTGGCCTCATTGGAGGACTCCCACTGACGGGAGTGATCGTCCGCTCCGCAGCCAATGTCTCAGCCGGCGCGAAGACTCGCTGGTCGGCATTCCTCCATGGCCTTCTGCTCGCAGGAGCGGTGCTCGCAATCCCGGATCTGCTCAACCGCATCCCGTTGGCAGCACTCGCCGCGATCCTGCTGCACACCGGGTGGAAGCTTGCACATCCCCGCATAGGCCGGGCGCTGTGGGCGCAGGGGCGCTCGCAGTTCATCCCTTACATGACGACCATCCTCGTGGTGCTCGTGACGGATCTGCTGGTGGGGATCGGTGTCGGCATGGCGGTTGGAATCTTCTTCCTGCTGCGTGACATGCTCGGCGTGCCACCGCTGACCGAGGTGAGCCCGCCGGGAGCGGTCCTGCGGCGGTTCGAGCTTCATGCTTATGTGAACTTTCTGAACAAGGGCGCGCTGCTTGCCGTGCTGGAGAACCTGCCTGAGGGAGCGCGCGTGGAAATCGATGGCCGACAAGTGCAACGCATCGACCCCGATGTCCTGGAGGTAATTTACAATTTCCGCGAGCCGGCGATTCTGCGCGACATAGACTATCGCCTCGTGGGTATACCACCTCTCCCTGCCGGCGCGCACTGATTTGCAACCTTCCCCCGGAGCACACGCGTGAAGTACTACCAGAAGCTGATCGAGAACAACAAAGCCTGGGCGGACCAGATGGTCGCGCAGGATCCCGATTTCTTCATCAAACGTGAAGCAAAGCAGACCCCGCACTATCTGGTGATCGGCTGCTCGGACAGTCGGGTACCGCTGGAGCTCATGACCGGTGCGCTGCCAGGCGAGATGTTCGTCCATCGCAACATCGGGAACCAGGTCTGGGAGACCGATATCAATCTCATCTCGGTAGTGCAGTTCGCGGTCGGCGTGCTCGATGTGGAGCATGTGATCGTGTGCGGGCATTCAAACTGCGGCGCCCTGAAGGCCGCGCAGGGACCCACGACAAATGGACTGATCGA
>JBDLQR010000169.1:0-3042 GCA_039800485.1 Pseudomonadota bacterium | reverse complement strand
GAGACATCCTCCAGCCTCAAGGGCGAGACAGCCGAACTCGCGCTGGCCACCGCGGCGCTCGAGCGCGCGGTGCAATGGGTGCTGAGCGAGGGCGGACGTGATCCCCGCCTCGCGGCAGCCGGTTCGGTGAGCTATCTCAAGCTGTGGGGCATCGTGGTCGGTGGGTGGCAGCTGTTACGGGGGGCGTCTCTGGCCTTGACCGATCTTGCCGCCAACGCCGGCGACCCGGCCTTCGCCAAATCGAAGATTGCGGGCGCGCGATTCTTCGCCACGCAGGTGCTGCCGCAGGCAGAAGGGCTGGCGCGTGCAATGGAAGTGGGTTCTACCAGCGTACTCGTGGAGACCGCCGAGGCTTTTGGCTGACAACTCAGGGGGCGGCCCGGAAGGCCTGCCCCCTTGACCACCCCTCGCCGGGTCTCTGCGGCATCTGATATGGTGCAGCCACTGCTGCCCGTTCATCATCTCTGAGGCTCACATGACCTGGCCAACCCTGCAGGCGCTGGAAGAGCGTCTCTCCGCCTTCTATCTGAAGCGTTGTCAGAACATCGCCGACCTCCGGCGCATGGCGCACTGGCGAGTTCCCGCGCCCATGTTCCATTACATGGATGGGGCGGCTGAGGACGAAATCACTTACCGGCGCAACTCCAGCGATTTCGATCACCTCGAGTTCCTGCCGCGCAATCTGGTCGATATCTCGGAAATCGACCCCTCCACAACGGTGATGGGCCAGCGCATCGAGTTTCCCGTGGTGCTGGCACCCACCGGCATGTCGCGCCTCTTCCATTGGGAGGGAGAGCGCGCGGTCGCCCGGGCAGCCGCGCGTGCAGGCACTGTGTACTCGCTCTCCACGGTGGGCACTCATTCGATAGAAGAAGTCGCTGCCTGCAATGCCGGACCGAAGTGGTTCCAGATCTACGTCTTCAAGGATCGCGGGCTCGTCTCCGAATTCATCCAGCGTTGCCGCGCCGCCGAGTACCAGGCCCTCTGCCTCACCATCGATCTGCCCATCACCGGCAAACGGGAGCGGGACTTCCGCACCGGAATGACCTTGCCCCCGACTTTCACCCTGCGCAGCTGGCTGGACTTCGTGCTGCATCCCGTGTGGTCTGCCACGCATGTCACGTCTGCGCCGTTCTCGCTGGCCAATGTGGCGCATCGCGTGCAGACCGTGGACAGTGACAATGTGGAGACGTTGATGTCCTACATCGGCAGCCAGTTCGACCGCACGGTGACCTGGGATGATGC
Organism: Pseudomonadota bacterium; assembly: GCA_039800485.1. Lineage (GTDB taxonomy): Bacteria > Pseudomonadota > Gammaproteobacteria > CAIKBL01. Next base: position 1,797 of record JBDLQR010000169.1, on the reverse strand, counting down.
CGCCGCCATGGTGCAGGAATGGGGCGGGCCTTTCGCGGTGAAAGGCATTCTCACCGTCGATGATGCAAAGCGCGCAGTGGATATCGGGGCCACGGCCATCATCGTTTCCAACCATGGTGGGCGCCAGCTCGATCATTGCCCGACGCCCATTGATGTGCTGCCTGAAATCGTCGCTGCCGTCGGCGATCGAGCGGAGGTCATCCTCGATGGCGGCGTGCGACGTGGTACCGATGTACTCAAGGCGCTGGCCCTCGGCGCCCGCGCCTGCATGACGGGGCGCTGTTACCTCTATGGCCTCGGCGCCGGTGGAGAAGCCGGCGTGGACAAGGCTCTGCAGATTCTGCGTGAAGAGATCGTGCGCGACATGGCGCTGCTCGGCACGCGCAACGTCAAGGAGATCACTGGCAGTTATGTGCGCAGACGTCGCGGACTTTGAGACCGACATTCCTACGCTGCGGCGGATTCTGGCTGAGTGCCGGACGGTTGCCGTGGTCGGACTCTCGGCCAATTGGCATCGCCCAAGCAACTTCGCCGCCAAGTACATGCAGGAGCACGGTTATCGGGTGATCCCGGTCAACCCGGCTTACGCGGAAGTCCTCGGCGAGAAGTGTTACCCCACCCTGGAAGCCATTCCGGAGAAAGTGGACATGGTCGACTGCTTCCGGGCTTCTTCTGAAATCGTACCGCTTGCGCGCAGTGCCATCGCCATCGGGGCCAGAGTGTTGTGGTTGCAGCTCGGTGTCATCAATCTGGAGGCGGCGCAAATCGCGCGGAATGCCGGACTGGATGTTGTCATGGATCGCTGCGTGAAGATTGAACATGCCCGTCTTTTCGGTGGGCTCAATTTCGCAGGCGTCAATACCAAGGTGATTTCCTCCAAGCGCCCCAGATACATCGCGAACTGAACCATGGCTGATCGAAAATTCGGATTCGAAACCCTGTGCCTGCATGCAGGCCAGATCCCCGACGCCAGCACCGGCGCACGTGTGGCACCCATCTACCAGACGACGTCCTACGTCTTCGACAGCGCTGACCATGCTGCGAGTCTGTTCAACCTGCAGACCTTCGGCAACGTCTACACTCGCTTGTCGAACCCCACCAACTCCGTGTTCGAGGAGCGCATGGCGGCACTGGAGGGCGGCCGCGCGGCCGTGGCCGTGAGTTCAGGCATGTCGGCGCAGATGGTGGCGTTGTTGACCCTGCTGGAAGCCGGTGACCACATCGTCTCTTCGCGCACCCTTTATGGCGGCACCTATTCCCAGTTCGATGTCACCTTCCGACGCATGGGCATAGACACTACCTTCGTTGACATTGATGACATGGACGCCATCGCGGCCGCCATCACGCCGCGCACGCGGCTGGTGTACGCCGAGACGCTCGGTAATCCGCTCATCAACGTGCTTGATATCGAGGCGGTGGCAGCGGTGGCGCACGCCGCAGATCTGCCTTTGGTAGTGGACAACACCTTTCCCACGCCCTTCCTCTGCCGTCCCATGGAGTGGGGCGCCGACATCGTGGTCCACTCGGCTACCAAGTTCATCGGCGGCCATGGCACTTCGATCGGGGGTGTGCTGGTGGAGTCCGGGCGCTTTCCCTGGGACAACGGCAAGTTTCCGGGTATGACCGAGCCTTCTCCGGGCTACCACGGCGTGAAGTTCTACGAGACCTTCGGGGACTTCGGCTTCAGCATGAAAGCCCGGCTGGAAACGCTGCGCACCCTGGGGCCGGCGATGAGCCCGTTCAATGCCTTCATGTTCCTGCAGGGGCTGGAAACACTGCCACTACGCATGGAGCGAC
>JBDLQR010000168.1:0-3997 GCA_039800485.1 Pseudomonadota bacterium | reverse complement strand
TCGCCGCGAGCAGGCTGGTGAGGATTTTCGAGGCCCCGGCAGGATCCCGCGCGAACACCGGGCCGAACTTGAATCCCGCGCGGCAGGGCCGTGCTAAACCCAGCGCCGTGAGCTCACCGTTCGCGTCCAGCAGCGCTCTGCCTGTTCCACCCGCCTGCCCCAGCCAGGGCAGCAGAAAGGTCGCCCGGGGGCAGGGAAAGTGTGCGCGATCAAAAGCCAGCACATCGGCTGTGCTCACGCTCGCGAGGGGCACGATTCCGGGCGCTTCAGCGGCCCCGGGCACCGGGGCCCTCGCAAGGCCTTCATGACGCAGGGAACGATGCGCAAAGCGGAAGCCGCCGCGGCCGTAAAAAGGCACCATGTCGAATACCCCGTCCATGCCGACCGTGGACCCGGGCGCGAGTCTCGCCAGCAGGGCGTCCCGGCGCCACTTCCACAGTACGCTGCCGAGGCCACGACCTCGCAGATCCGGGCGCATGATGAAAAGGCCCATGAAGCCGAAACCGGGGCCATGGCGGAAGATGGTGCCCGCGCCGGCGAGTTCATCCCCTTCGCGTAGCGCGATGAAGGCCTCAGGATCTGCGGCGTAGGCAATCGCGAGGTCATTCAGGCCGGGATTCCAGCCTTCACGCAGGACCCACGCATCGAGGAGAGCGAGTTCGCGAGCATGCATCAAGCCCAGGGTGAAACCAGCGGGCAGGGTGGTCATGCCAGTCCGCGCCCCACGATGGATTCCGGCCGGCCAGTCAGTCTGTCATTCATAGCAGGCTGATGATAATCAACCCATCCCGAGGTGTGCAGAATGTTTTCTCGATGAGCCTGCGCGTACGACTTCTTCTGCTCGTTACCCTGTCGCTGGGTGCTGCCGTGCTGGTCTCGGTAGCCGCGCTTTCGGTGAACGCGCGCGAGAGTGTACTCGCCCAGATGGGACGGGACGTGGGTGTGCTTGCGATGAGGGCTTCGCCGAGTTCGGCACGGAGGGACTGGTGGCGGCAATCGCCGCGCATGAGCCCGAGGGTCCGCAGTCGCTGGTTGACGCCATCATTTACCGCGTGCGAGAGTTCGTGGGCGCTGCGCCCCAATCCGATGACATCACCCTTGCGGTGATTGCTCACGGGCAGGGTTGACCCCGGCCACCGCCAGCACAGCGTCACTCGCAAGCCGCACACAGTCCCTGAAGGAATCGCACATGATCAGTCTCGCCGAAGAGCTTGCCCTGCTGGCAATCGAAGATGACGGCGCAGTGGCTTATACCGCAGGCCAGGCGGGCTTCGGCATGGCGCTGCTCGGCGCCTGCCTCGTCGACCTCAACGCCCAGGGACGACTGGATGCCGATCTCACCGCCGTACACATCCTGTCCCGGGCGCCGACTGGCGACCCCATGCTGGACCTCGTGCTCGGCGAAATGGGTGGCGAGACCCTCCTCAGCGTCGAACAATGGGTGCTGCAACTCGCACCCCAGGTACCGAAACTCGTGCAGCTTGCGCTCGGCGCGCTGGTCAAGCGGGGCATTCTTGCGCAGAAAGAATCACGTTTCCTGTGGGTATTGAAAGAGCGCCGTTACCCCGTGATGGACGGTCGCGAACAGAAGGAAGCCAAGCTCCGGATCATGTCCACCCTGCTGGGGGATGATGTTCCTACACCGCACGACACCGTGCTGGTGGGGCTTGCACGGGCCGGCGGTCTGCTGGAAGGCTTCCTGTCGGCGCAGGAGATTCATCGGCTCGAGAGCCGAATCGGTGAGGTGGGTGGCATCGACCTCGTCGTGAAGGGTGTGGAAGCCGCGATCCGTGAGGATCAGGCAGCACGCGCCCGTGCCATGATGCTGCCCATGTATTGAGAGCCTGAATCCGGAGAACCCGCGTGAGCCAAGCAATGTCCGTTTTGAACACGACCCTCGAGACCGTCAATGGTGTGGTGGTCGTGCTGCCCGAAGGCCGGCTCGACTATGATGCCGCCGCCGGTTTCCAGAGCACACTGGAGCAGACCCTCGCCGCCTCCGACAAGCCGCGGGGCATGATCATCGACTGCACCGCGCTCAGCTATGTTTCGAGCGCCGGTCTGCGCTCCTTCCTGGTGGGCGCCCGCTCTGCCAAGTCGGCAGGCGTGCCTTTCGTGGTCTGTTCGCTTTCCCAATCCGTACGTGAGGTCTTCACGGTGAGCGGTTTCAGCCGCATCATCGAGGAACACGCCGACCGCGCAGCAGCCCTCGCCAAGCTGGGCTGACCCCCCTGGCAGTCACCGCCTCACGGGCCGTCCGCGGCGTTCCGTCGGAGCTGGCCGGGCTCACCACCTGGCTTCAAGGCTTCTGGGACGACCACGGACTTCCGCCGGACAGCGCCTTCACCTTTGAGCTCGCGCTGGAAGAGCTGTTCGTCAACATCGCCACCCACGGTGCCGAACCGGGCCGTGAGCCGGCAGTGCTGGTGAGTCTTGCCCTGGACAACGGGGAGATAGCACTCTGCCTGGAGGACGACGGCCCGGCCTTCGACCCCCTCACCGCCCCCATGCCAGATATCGATGCGGCACTTGAAGATCGCCCGATCGGTGGCCTCGGCATCTACCTGCTGCGTGAAATGATGGATGCGCTCGAGTACGTGCGTGTGGAGGGCCGTAATCGCCTGACCCTGCGCAAGCGGCTCGCCGCCTCATAGTCCCGCCTCAGGTGCCGCGCGGTTTGGCGCGATGGGTGGCCGGAGCGGTCCAGGGATCCTCCGGCCATGGGTGGCGGGGATATCGGCCCTTCAGCTCCTTGCGGACTTCGGGGTAGGTACGGGTCCAGAAGCTGCGCAGATCGCGCGTAACCTGGATCGGGATCTGGCGCGGCGACAGCAGATGCAGCACCACCGGCACGCGCCCCATGGCGACCTGCGGCGTGTCCGCCAGCCCGAACAATTCCTGCAACTTCACCGCGAGCACCGGGGCCTCGCCCTCCGCATAGGCCAGCGCGCGGCGCTGCCCGCTGGGGACCAGCAAATCCTGGGGCGCGTGAGTCTCCAACGCCCTTCGCTGCGCATGATCAAGCTGATTCACCAACGCCAGTTCCAGTTGGCCGGCTGACAGCTCGGAGAGCCGCGCAGAGCCTTCCAGCATCGGCGCCAGCCATTCCTCCAGTGTTGCGAGGAGCGCCGTCTCCGAGAAATCCGGCAGGCCAAGCTCGGGACAAGCCTTGCGCAGAAAGCCGACCCTTGCCACCAGTGCGCGCGCCTTGTCTGACCAGGGCAGGGCGTCAAGGCCAAGCGTGGAGATTCCCTGCAGCAGCTGCCGTGCAGTCTCGGCATCGCGCGGGGCCGGCAGCTGGCGGGAGGCGAGCAGCAGCTCCGCAAAGCGGGTCTCCTCCCGGCATTCCACGGCACCGGTGCCGGGATTGAAGGCAAGGCTGCGCGTGCGCCGGAAACGCTCCGGAAAGATCTCGTCGAGAATCTCCGGTGACAGAGGCGCGGCGCGCAAAATCAGGCTGTCACGTGCCGACTGACGCAAATCTGCGATCACGAGCCATGGCTCTCCCTGCAGGCTGGACTGCTGAGCCAGCTGCGCGCCTTTACCCCCGGCCAGCAGATAGCGTGACGCATTGGCTTCATCGCGCTTCGCGATGCGGTCCGGATAAGCCTGCGCGAGGATTTGACCGAGGGTGTGCGCCTCAGGCGCCTCCCCGGTCTCGCGCTCGAGTGTCGCGCGCAGACGCTGCCGCCAGGCGCGCGCAGCCTGGTCGATCTGGGCCAATGCCCCCCGGTCGCTTGCGCCATCTGCCCGCCCGGTGCGCCGAAAGGACTGCAATGCCAGCAGGCGCGGCCGCAGTGCTTCTTCACGGCGCGCCTCTCCGCGCAAGGGATCGCGCCCCTCCAGCAGGGCCACGATGTCACAGGCGAGGCCTTGCAAAGCCGGCGGTGCTTTCAGCATCGCGTTGCCGAGGCGCGGGTGCACGCCGAGGGACATCAGCCTTCGGCCATGGGCCGTGATCCGTCCGGCTGCATCCAGGGCCCCCAGCTCACGCAGC
>JBDLQR010000167.1:0-7823 GCA_039800485.1 Pseudomonadota bacterium | reverse complement strand
GCAGCTGCCAGCAGCGGACGGGAAGCCTCCACGCCGGCCACCGCCCAGTGTGCCCGGTGACGATGGCCTGCCAGTCCGCGCAGGGCTCCGGCCTCGGCCAGCAGACTACGGGCCTTGGCATCCAGCCCCGCGCGTAGGCAAAGATCCTGCACATCCCTGAAAGTACCTGCTGTTCTCGCTTGTACCAGACGCCCGCCTGCGGTGGCAGACAAGCCCCGGATCTGTTGCAGGCCGAGGCGAATCGCAGGTTGCCCGCCCGCATCATCCACCCTTGGTTCGAGCGTGCATTCCCAGTCGCTGCAGCGAACATCCACGGGCTGAATCTCCACCCCATGACGTCGTGTATCCTGCAGCAACTGGTCCACGCCATAAAAACCCATGGGCTGGGAGTTGAGCAGGGCACAGGTGAAGGCAGCGGGCTCATGGCATTTGAGCCAGCAGCTCACATAGGTGATGAGCGCAAAGCTTGCGGCATGTGATTCGGGAAAGCCGTAACTGCCGAAGCCCTTGATCTGGTCGAAGACCTGCAGCGCAAAGGCGGTGGCATAGCCGCGCGCTTCCATGCCCTCCACGATGCGTTCACGGAAGTACTCGAGTCCCCCCCGGCGTTTCCACGCCGCCATGGACCGTCGGAGCTGATCGGCCTCTCCGGGCGTGAATCCGGCGCCGACGATTGCGAGTTGCATCACCTGCTCCTGGAACAGGGGCACACCCAGGGTGCGTTCAAACACGGCGCGCAGTTCCGGTGAGGGATAGTCCACCGGTTCCAGACCCTGTCTGCGCCGCAGATACGGATGCACCATGTCGCCCTGTATGGGGCCGGGGCGCACGATGGCGACTTCGATCACCAGATCATAGAAACAAGCCGGCTTCAGGCGCGGCAGCATGGCCATCTGGGCCCGTGATTCGATCTGGAAAGTGCCGATGGTGTCGGCGCGCTGGATCATCGCGTAAGTCGCCGCGTCGTCAGCCGGGATCGTGGCTGGCGTCAGCGTCACACCCCGTACCTCCTGCAGCAGGCGCAGGCATTTGCTGACACAGGTCAGCATGCCGAGGGCAAGACAATCCACCTTGAGCAGGCCGAGTGTCTCCAGATCGTCCTTGTCCCACTGGATGATGGTCCGCTCAGGCATGGCGGCATTTTCCACCGGCACCAGATGATGCAAGGGCTGTTCGGAGATCACGAAGCCACCCACGTGCTGTGAGAGATGGCGCGGCATATCGAGCAATGCACAGGCGAGGGTGATGACCCGGCGGATCAGGCGATCGTCCGGATCAATGCCGTATTCGCGCAGGCGATCATCGATGGGTGTGTCGCCCTCCCACCAGGACAGGGCACGACTCAGAACATCTATCTGCGCTGCGGGCAGTCCCAGGACCTTGCCCACATCACGCACCGCGCTTTTGGCGCGATAGCAGATGACAGTGGCTGCGAGCGCAGCACGCTCACGGCCATATTTCTGATAGACGTACTGAATGACTTCCTCGCGGCGCTCATGTTCGAAATCGATATCGATATCGGGGGGCTCGCGGCGCTCGCGCGAGATGAAACGCTCGAAAAGAAGCGCATGCCGTGCCGGATCGACCTCCGTCACCCCCAGCGCAAAACACACGGCTGAATTGGCTGCGGATCCGCGTCCCTGGCACAGGATCCCGCGACTGCGGGCATGGCGCACCAGATCATGCACCGTCAGAAAGAACGGCTCGTAGCCGAGCTCCTCGATGAGAGACAGCTCATGCTCGATCTGGGCTGCAACCGCCGGTGGAGTGCCCGCAGGCCAGCGCCACGCGGCACCTTGCCAGGTGAGCGTGCGCAGCCAGCCGGTGGGTGTTTCTCCCGGTGGCACCAGTTCATGCGGATACTGATAGCGCAATTGCCCGAGATCGAAAGTGCAGCGTCGGGCAATGACAAGCGTCTCGGCCAGCAGATCCCGAGGGTAGATGGCAGCGAGTGCGCGGCGCGTGCGCAGGTGGCGCTCTCCATTGGGAAAGAGAAAAGCGCCCGCTTCTTCCAGCGTGCAGTGATGACGAATTCCAGTGAGCACGTCCTGTACCGGGCGCCGTGCGCGCTCATGCATGTGCACATCACCCGCCGCCACGCAACGCAGGCCGAGTTCTTCCGCCAGCACGCACAAGGCTTCATGGCGCGCCTCATCATCCGCACCCCGATGCAGTTCCACCGCCAGCCAGGCGCGCCTGCCGAAGATCTCCTTCACCCATTGCCCTTGCGCCCGCGCACTCTCTTCAGGCTGTCCGCCATGGGGATCACAGGCGGGCAGCCACAGTGCGAGCACACCCAACATGCCCGGCGTGAAATCCGCACGACGCAGGTGATAGCGGCCTTTCTCTGCCTGGCGTCGGCCCTGGGTGATGAGGCGGCAGAGGTTGGTATAGCCCGCGGCATTCTCTGCCAGCAAGACCAGTTTCAGCCCATCCGCCAGTGTGAGCTCCGTGCCTGTGATGAGTGGCACGCCGGATTCCCTCGAGGCCTCCAGCCCACGCACCACGCCCGCCATGGAACATTCATCGGTAATGGCCAGTGCCTGATACCCGAGGGATTTCGCGCGCGCGAAAAGCTCCCGTGCGCTGGAGGCGCCACGCCCGAAACTGAAGGCGCTCAGGGCATGCAGTTCGGCGTACTCGATCATGCAAACCAGCCGTGGAGCATCCAGTCAGCCGCCGTACTGCCGGCTTGACGGAAGACCCAGGCACGCTGTCCCTGCGGGGTTTCGATGACGTAGTAATCGCGGCGGATGTCGCCTTCATCCCACCAACCGGATTCGATGCGTTCGGGGCCTGCGAGAATGCCTTTCACGGTGCCCCGCCACGGCACCGGCGGGGCAAGCAGCCAGGTAGGTCGTCGCGGCATTGCGCCTGAGGCAGGTTCACGCGCCAGCACAGGGACGGCGCGCAGGCTGCGTTCAGGACGCGCATCCGCATGCGGCTGGAGCTGGAAGAGCACATCTTCGCCCAGTCGTGCGCGCAGGCGTTCGCGCAGGACTTCCCAGGAACTGCCATCACCACAGGCGCGCGCAAACAGATCGCCCGGCGCAGGATTGAACGGCGGCAGATCCCGTGCCAGCAGGCTCAGTCCCTGCACCGGGGCGCACAGCATCGTCTGTTCGAGTTTCACCCGGCAGAGCTCGAAGAGCTGGGCCGCATCCCGCGCAGGGGCGAGCAGCCCGATGGTCAGTGTGGTGGCGGGCCTGTTGGCATGCTCCAGCTGCAATTCGAAGCGCTGCACGCCTTCCTCACGGCGACCCAGCCAGGTCGAGAGATCCTCGATCATCCGGCGCAGAGGAAAGAGCAGGGCTGTGTGATGCACCAGTTCATGGTTGAACTCGAGCCGCGCTGCGAAGAAATCGGGAGGCTGATAACACTGCCGCGGATCCGGACACTCCCCATACAGCCGTGCCAGGTGGTGTGGCAGTGCAGGACCAAAGCGACGCCTGAGCCCGGCCCTGGGCAGGGCCAGCAGCTGGCGCAGTGTATGCACGCCCATTTTCGCGAGGCCCTCGCAGCTCCCCGCGGGCAATCTGGCCGCGGAGAGCGGCACGGATCCCAGAGCTGAGACCAGGGCGGAGTCCCGGGTGATGGCCACGTTGCGCCCCGCCCCGGCCAGCACACAGGCCGCCAGCGGTGTCGGAGCCAGGGCGATTCGATGCCGGAAGCCGAGTGCCTTCAGATCCTGCGTCAGGCTCTCGCGGAAACGCGGCCAGGGGCCGAACAGCCCGAGACTTGCCTCCACCTCGAGCACCACGGCGTCTTCATCCTCCAGGCTCACGAGTGAGCTGTAGCGATAGGCCCAGGCGGCGATCAGTTCGAGTGGACCGACGCTCCCACCCGCCGGCTGCGAGCAGAGGGACGCTGCCGGGTTGTCAGCAGACAGAGGCGCAGGCGGCAGCTGGTGACGGAGCGCACCATCCAGCGCCAGGTGAGGCAAAACGATTCCGGCCCAGAGCATGCGCGCCTCGCTGCATCAATGGAGCAGGCTGGCGCGCAGGCGGATCGCCTGGGCAGGCGGATTGCGGCCACGGCATTTGAGGATCCGCAGCAGTGTCCCGGCCGGCGTGGCCTCCACCGCCAACCGGAGTGGTGCCGGGGAGGCCTGGCGTGCCCGGGAGGCGTCCCGGAACAGGAAACCCAGCGTCCGGCCATGCTCCGCTGCAACCTGCAGGCGGCGCAGGGTCTTGTCGTCCGGGGCCGTGGGCCAGCCCAACACCGCGCCACAACAGCCGGCTCGCTGTGCCTGCTCCATGGCCCAGCAGGCGCTGTCTGCCCTTGTCTCCAGAAGATGCAGGTGTGCCAGCCGCACGCCCGCCCGCTGCCAGGCCTGAACACAAGGGCGATGAGGCGGCGCCACCAGCAGCACCGGCTGATCTGCCGTGGTGATCGCGGCCAGCGCAGGGAGGATCAGCGACAGTTCGCCAAGCCCGGCGGCAGGCGTGAGTACTTCCACCAGACCAGATTCCGGCCAGCCTGGCACTGGCAGGGCCGCATCCAGTGCCTGCAGCCCCGTGGAACAGCGGGCCCGTCCAGTGCTCTCGGCAGCGCCGGGGCCACGCCAGACCCGGGCCTCGCGGAGCAGGGATCCCAGCGCGGGATGGGCGGGCTTCATGCGCGACGTACCAGGCCACAATAGAGCCCCTCGATGGCGAAACTGGCCGTCGGGGGCACCTCGATGGGCGCATAGTCCGGATTGCGGGGCAGGAGCGTGATGCGGTCCGCTGCGCGCTGCAGCCGCTTGACGGTGATTTCGTCCTCGAGCCGGGCCACCACGATCTGGCCATCGAGGGCGAGGGGCGTGCGGTGCACGGCAATGAGATCGCCCTCCAGAATCCCTTCGTCGCGCATCGAATCCCCGCGCACGGTGAGCAGGCAGTGGGGGGTGAGCGAGAAGAGGCTCCGGTCCACCCGCACGATGGGCGGTTCGTGCTGCAGATCGGCCCCGATGGGAATGCCTGCCGCAACCCGCCCCAGGATGGGCAGGCTCAGGGTTTCGCTACGCGGATTGAGGCCAGGCACCCGGATCCCGCGGGCCCGACCCGGCAGCAACTCCAGATGACCCTTGGTGGCCAGCGCCTGCAGGTGCTTGTGGGCCGCCCTGACCTGATTGAAGCCGAAGGCCTGGGCGATCTCGGCGAGCGTGGGTGGCAGGCCCTGCTCCGTGATCCGTGTGGTCACGAAATCCAGAATGGCTTGCTGACGATCGGTGAGCGCTCTCATAGGTACAAATATATTGACCTTTCATCACGATCACCAGCCCGGACTCAGGTCGGGGGTAGAGGTGCAACCCGGTAGCCAAGGCGCGGGAAATGGACCTGCACCAGGCCCGCCTGCGGATCTTCACGCCGCAGCACCACCCGGTTGGCATCGATGCAGACCAGCGTTCCCTGCACCGGGGCGGAAGTCCGCTCCTCCGGTTCCACATGCACGGGCAGGCCCGGCACGAGCTCACCCAGGCCTCGGGCCGGCAATGCCTGCGGCGAACTGCTGCGGGCGATGGCCAGCGCGTCGGCAGGCGTGAGCTCCGTACGCTTTCCGTGACCTATGGCCGCGAGGCGGGCCATCCAGTCCAGTACTTGTACGTCACACGTGAACTGTTCCAACAGGCGCTGTGGCATTTGTTCCAGGAACCACAGGCAGTGATAGAGCGCGAAGTCGGCCAGGCTGGGCATGGCGCCGAGCAGATACGGGGTTCCCCGGCCCAGCAGATCTTCCACCCAACGCATTTGCGGCTGCAGTTGCTGCGCAGCTTCCTGACCTGCAGCACGGGTCCGCGCGAGTGAGGGTGCAGCGTGGCCGCGCATGGCAGCACGATCGGCATGAAACGTCTCGGGCAGGTGCTCTGCATTCGCACCCACCACAGTGCGGGCGCAGGGCCAGAAGAAACTCTCCTCGGCCCAGCGTGTGATGACTTGCATCAGGCCGCGCTGATGCGGTGGGAAGAGCGTGGGCGAGGGATGGCGTGCTTCCAGCTCCTCTGCAATCAGGCGCGTATCACAGTAGATGTCAGCACCGATCTGCAGGCTGGGTGTGCGCCGGTATCCGCCGGTGAGCGCAGTGTAGTCCGGCTTCGGCATCACGGCGGGAATCACCACGGAGCGCCAGGCGAGCTGCTTGAACCCGCACACCAGCCGGATTTTCTCGGCGAACGGTGACAGATCGTAGTGGTGGAGGATGAGCTCGGACATCACAGGCTCTCGCATCAGACAGACCCCCGCATGGTAGCAGTGGCTGTGCCGGCCCATGATGGGCCCTTAAGATGCGGTCATGTGCGGACGTTATGCGCTCTACGGCCCCTATGCCAGCCAAGATCCAGACTGGCAGACGGGTTGGCATGCCTTGCTGCCGGCCGCGCTGGGCAGCACCGCGCGCTACAACATCGCGCCCACTCAGGATCTGCCCGTGGTGACGCTGGAGGCCGGAGAGCCCGTGGTGCGGCAGTTGCGTTGGGGACTCATCCCGCACTGGGCCAAGGATATGAAGATGGCTTTCTCCACCCTCAATGCGCGTGCGGAGGGATTGCTGGAGAAACCTGCCTACAGGGATGCCTGGCGCATGGGTCAGCGTTGCCTGGTGCATGCCAGCGGTTGGTATGAATGGCAGTCGTTGCCCGGAGGCCGCAAGCAGGCCTGTTATTTCCATGCAGACAATGCCCGCAATCCGATGATGCTTGCCGGGCTCTGGTCTGAATGGCAGAGCCCCCAGGGCAACCCCATCCGCAGCTACACCATCATCACCACCGAGGCGCTCGACATCGTCGCTGAAGTACACGACAGGCAACCGCGTGTGCTCGCCACGCGTGACTGGCTGCCATGGCTGCTCGCGGATGTGCGCACAGCCCGCCAATGGCTGGTGCCGGAATCCATTCCGGTGGCGTGGCATCCCGTGGGCGCCACCGTGGGCAATGTGCGCCAGGATCATCCCGGCCTCATTGCACCGATGAAGGAAGACGACACAGCACCGCGCAACGGCGAGTTGTGGTAGCGGGCCGCTGCAGGCTTTGCAGCTATACTCCCCCGCCTTCAGCCCGTCAGGGATATCACGAGGACCACGCCTTATGAGCACGCATCGCATTGCCGTCATTCCCGGAGATGGTATCGGCCTCGAGGTCGTGCCCGAGGGCTTGCGAGTTCTGGAGGCCGCAGCGCACCGCTTCGGCATCACGCTGGAGTGTGATCATTTCGATTTCGGATCCTGCACCTATTATCTCAAGCACGGCAGCATGCTGCCCGCAGACTGGAAGGATCAGATCGGTGGGCACGATGCCCTGTTCTTCGGCGCCGTGGGCTGGCCGGCCACCGTGCCGGATCACATCTCGGTCTGGGGCTCCATCCTTACCTTCCGGCGGGAATTCGATCAGTACGTCAACCTGCGCCCCGTTCATCTCATGCCCGGCATCGCATCCCCGCTCGCCAATCGTCAGCCGGGTGAGATCGATTTCTATGTGGTGCGCGAGAACACCGAGGGCGAATACAGCAACATGGGCGGACGCATGTTCCAGGGCACGCCGCGCGAATTGGTGATACAGGAAACGGTGATGACGCGGACGGGGGTCGATCGCGTACTCAAATTCGCCTTCGATCTCGCCGCACGTCGTCCCCGCAAACATCTGACCTCCGCCACCAAGTCCAATGGCCTGTCGATCAGCATGCCGTTCTGGGATGAGCGCGTGGCGGCCATGGCCGCACACTATCCGGACGTGAGGGTGGACCAGTACCACATCGATATCCTCACTGCGAATTTCGTGATGCACCCCGACTGGTTTGATGTGGTGGTGGCGAGCAATCTTTTCGGCGACATCCTGTCTGATCTCGGGC
>JBDLQR010000166.1:0-12408 GCA_039800485.1 Pseudomonadota bacterium | reverse complement strand
GGGTGAAGCGGTATTGCGTGCCGGCCCAGAACACATGCGTCTCGCGCGCGGTCGCAATCACACTGCCGTGCAGGCGCGTGGTGGGCTGGATGACTTCGATACGCGGGCCGTCGCAACGGCCTGGTTCGAAGTGCATCTGTTGCCGGCCGCAGGTGAGTTCATGGCCTGCTGCCGTGTGCCGCAGTTCGAGCCTGAGCGTTTCCTCACCGCGCAGGAAACCGAAACTGTGCCGGGGATCTTCGTTCAGGCGGAAGCCCGGCAGGCAATCCCAGGGTGAGCCGGCCTCCGGTGCCGGGGCGTGATAGCGTCGCAGGCCGCGGGCGGTCTCCTGCAATGCATGGGTGGCCAGCAGCAGGCAGACCTCGGGCGGGGTCGGGGCTGCAACCGGAACCAGTGCCTCCCGTTGGTCTTCCACGAAATGGGTATCGAAACCACCGGCCTGGAATTCCGGATGGGCGAGGATGCGCTGAAGGTAAGGGATGTTGCCGGTGAGACCCACGATTTCGGTCTGCGCCAGCGCCCGTTGCATCTGCTGGAGCGCGTCAGCGCGGGTGTCGGCATCGGTGATGACCTTGGCGATCATCGCATCGTAGAAGGGCGTGACGCTGTCACCGGCCACCACACCTGTATCCACCCGCACATGTTCGGACTCTGCCGGCAGCGCCAGATGTTCCAGGCGCCCGGTGGAGGGCTGGAAGTTCTGGTCCGGATCTTCGGCATAGACCCGGACCTCGATGGCATGGCCCTGGCAGCGGATCTCGGATTGCGACAGCGGCAGGGGCTCACCGGCGGCGACGCGCAACTGCCAGGCCACGAGATCCTGTCCGGTGACCTTTTCGGTTACGGGATGTTCCACCTGCAGACGTGTGTTCATCTCGATGAAGTAGATGCCGCCGGCCCGATCGAGGATGAACTCCACCGTGCCTGCGCCCACGTAATTCACCGCATGGGCGGCCTTGATCGCCGCTCCGAACAGCGTTGTCCGCTGGCTTTCCGTGAGGTGCACAGCGGGTGCTTCCTCGATCACTTTCTGGTGACGGCGCTGCAGGGAGCAGTCGCGTTCGAACAGGTGCACCACATTGCCGAACGAGTCGCCGAACACCTGCACCTCGATATGACGCGGGTTCTCGATGTAACGCTCCAGCAGCACCGCCGGGTCGCCAAAGGCGTTGCGCGCTTCGCGTTGTGCGGAGGCGAGCGCTGCGGGGAACTCGGCAAGGTCGCGCACGATGCGCATGCCGCGTCCGCCGCCGCCGGCCGACGCCTTGATGAGCAAGGGCAAGCCGACTTCGCGCGCGGCAGCAGTGAGTACAGCCTCGCTCTGATCCGACCCATAGTAGCCCGGCACCAGCGGTACCCCGTGGGTAGCCATCAGGGCCTTGGCTTCGCTCTTGGAGCCCATCACCCGGATGGCCTCCACGCCCGGGCCGATGAACACGAGACCCGCGGTCCTGCAGGCTTCGGCAAAAGCCGCGTTTTCCGAGAGGAAGCCGTAACCGGGATGAATCGCTTGCGCGCCGGTCGCCTTGGCGGCATCGAGGATCGCGGCGATGTCGAGGTAGCTCTGGGCGGAGGGCGCGGGTCCTACGCGGCGCGCCTCGTCCGCTTCCCGCACATGCAGGGCGTTGGCATCAGCATCGGAATAGATGGCGACGGTCGAGATCCCCATCCGGCGGGCGGTGGCCATGATGCGGCAGGCAATCTCGCCGCGGTTGGCAATGAGTATTTTCTGGAACATGGACTGGTCTCTCACATGCGGAAAACGCCAAAGGGCGTTTTCTCGATCGGTGCATTGAGGGCGGCTGAAATCGCCAGACCCAGCACGTTGCGGGTATCCGCGGGGTCGATGATGCCGTCATCCCACAGGCGCGCGCTGGCATAGTAGGGATGGCCCTGATCTTCATACTGCGCCCTGATCGGCGCCTTGAAGGTTTCTTCTTCCTCGGGGCTCCAGGCGCGCCCCTGTGCCTCGAGGTTGTCCTTGCGCACCTGCGCAAGCACCGCCGCAGCCTGCTCACCGCCCATCACCGAGATGCGGGCATTGGGCCAGGTCCACAGGAAGCGGGGGCTGTAGGCTCGCCCGCACATGCCGTAATTGCCCGCCCCGAAACTGCCGCCGATGATGACCGTGAATTTGGGCACTTTCGCGCACGCCACAGCCGTCACGAGTTTTGCTCCGTCCTTGGCGATACCGCCTGCCTCGTACTTGGAGCCCACCATGAAGCCGGTGATGTTCTGCAGGAATATCAACGGAATGCCGCGCTGGCAGCACAGTTCGATGAAATGCGCACCCTTGAGCGCGGATTCCGAGAACAGGATGCCGTTGTTGGCCACGATGCCGACGGGATAGCCGTATAGGTGCGCAAAACCGGTGACGAGGGTGGTGCCGTACAGCGCCTTGAATTCATCGAAACGGCTGCCATCCACGATCCGCGCAATGACTTCGCGCACGTCGTAGGGTTTGCGGAGATCAGTCGGCACCACGCCGTAGAGCTCTTCCGTCGGGTACAGAGGATCCTCCACTGCAGCGCGTTCCACGGACAGCGTCTTGCGGTGATTCAGGTTGCCGACCATGCGACGCGCGATTTCAAGCGCGTGGGCATCATTGCGGGCATAGTGGTCGGTCACACCGGAGCGCCGCGAGTGCACATCGGCACCTCCGAGATCCTCGGCACTCACCACCTCGCCTGTCGCGGCCTTCACCAGCGGCGGCCCTCCGAGGAAAATCGTGCCCTGGTTGCGCACGATTACGGACTCATCGGACATTGCGGGCACGTACGCCCCACCGGCCGTGCACGAGCCCATCACGACGGCGAGCTGCGGGATGCCGAGACTGGAAAGGGTTGCCTGGTTGAAGAAGATACGTCCGAAATGGTCGCGGTCCGGAAACACCTCGTCCTGACGTGGCAGGAAGGCGCCGCCAGAGTCGACGAGGTACAGACAGGGGAGGCGATTCTCGCGCGCCACCTCCTGCGCTCTGAGGTGCTTCTTGACTGTTTCCGGGTAGTAGGTGCCGCCCTTGACCGTGGCGTCATTGGCGACCACCACGCACTCCACACCACTGATGCGACCAATGCCGGTGATGATGCCCGCACTCGGGACTTCGCCGCCGTACATGCCATGGGCCGCAAGCTGCGAGAGCTCGAGAAAGGGGCTCCCCGGATCGAGCAAGGCCTTGACCCGGTCCCGGGCGAGCAGCTTGCCACGCGCAAGATGCTTGGCCCGCGCCTGCTCGCCACCTCCGGCCGCCACACCAGCCACCTGGGCCTTGAGATCCGCGACCAGGGCCAGCAGGGCGGCCCGATTGTTCTGGAACGCGTCGGCGCGCACGTCTACCGAGGATTTGATTTGATTCATGGGGAACTGTCTGTACTGGACTGTGGATTCAGGCCGGCACACACCGTTCTCGCGGTTCGCGCCGGGTGAGCGGATGTTACATGAACTCCCTGACCTCCACGCATACCCGGGCCTGCGCCCGGCCGCTATACTGCGCGCCTCACCGGGCCCGGGAGCGGGGACGCCATGTCCCGTCATGCCCCGTCGCCGCAAGGCATCGCAAACCATAAGGAAGCAGATCCATGCCAGAGGTCGTCAGCTACGCTTTGGACGGAGACATCGCTGTCATCACCGTCGACAACCCGCCCGTCAATGCACTCTCGCTGCCCGTGCGCCGTGGCCTCGCCGCGTGTTTCGAGCGTTTCGCCGGGGATGCCAGCGCCAAGGCTGCCGTGCTGATGTGCAGTGGCCGTACGTTCATCGCGGGTGCCGATATCACGGAGTTCGACAAGCCCATCGAAGAGCCCTGGCTGCCCAAAGTGGTCCACTACATCGAGGATCTCGCCAAGCCGGTGGTGGCCGCGATTCACGGCACGGCACTCGGGGGCGGACTAGAGACCGCCATGGGTTGCCATTACCGCGTGGCGGTAGCAACGGCACAGGTAGGCCTGCCGGAAGTCAGCCTGGGCCTGCTGCCCGGTGCGACCGGCACCCAGCGCCTGCCCCGTCTTGCCGGCGTGGAGGCCGCACTGAACGCCATGATCAGCGGGCGTCCGATGTCTGCCAAGGTGGCCCATGAGAAAGGCGTGCTCGACGCCATCATCGACGGCGATCTCAAGACCGGCGCGGTGGCTTTTGCACGTGACCTCGTGAAAGCGGGCAAAGGGCCGCGCAAGGTGCGCGAAATCACGCTCGACGCGGCCAGCCTGCCCGCAGGGTTCTTCGCGGATTACCGCAAATCCGTCGCCCGCGAGACCCGTGGCTTCTTCGCTCCCGAGCAGATCATCAAGTGCGTGGAAGCGGCTGTTTCGCTGCCCTACGACCAGGCCGTGAAGCGCGAGAACGAGCTGTTCATGCAATGCATGAACTCGCCGCAGTCCCGCGCCCAGCGTCATCTCTTCTTCGCGGAACGCGAAGTGAGCAAGGTGCCTGATGTGCCGAAGGACACGGCCCTGCGTCCGATCCGCCAGGTGGCGGTCGTGGGTGGCGGCACCATGGGCGGCGGTATTGCCATGAACTTCGCCAATGTCGGCATTCCCGTGATCCTGAAGGAGATCAACCAGGAGGCTCTCGACCGCGGCATGGCCATCATCCGTGGCAATTACGAAGGCCCTGTGAAGAAGGGTCGCATGACCCAGGAGGCCATGGACAAGTGCATGGCGCTCATCACACCTACGCTCGACTACAAGGATCTCGGCAATGCCGACCTCGTGATCGAGGCAGTGTTCGAGACCATGGCGGTCAAGGAAATCGTGTTCAAGGAACTGGATGCGGTATGCAAGCAGGGGGCGATCCTCGCCAGCAATACTTCCACCCTGAATGTGGATGAAATCGCCGCTTTCACGCGCCGCCCGGAGGACGTGATCGGCCTGCATTTCTTCGCGCCTGCAAACGTGATGACGCTCCTCGAAATCGTGCGAGGCGGGAAAACCTCGAACGAAGTCATCGCAACCTCCATGGCGCTGGCCAAGACCATCCGCAAGATCGGCGTGCTGGTCCGGGTCTGCTTCGGCTTTGTCGGCAACCGCATGTTCTTCCCCTATGTGCGTGAAGCCCAGCGCATGATGCTGGAGGGCGTGCCGCCGGAACGTGTGGACAGGGTGGCTTTCGAATGGGGCATGGCCATGGGGCCGCACGGCGTGTCCGACCTCTCAGGGCTTGATGTGTTCGACAAGCTCAACAAGGAATGGAAGGACAAGCCGAACGACCCGGCTTACTGCCGCATGATTCACGCCCTGGTGGAAAAAGGCCGTCTGGGGCAGAAGTCCGGAGCCGGCATCTACAACTATGAGGGGCGTACGCCTGTGCCGGATCCTGAGGTGACGGCACTCGCCAAGGCTGAGGCCGAGCGTCTGGGCGTGAAGCAGGTCGAGGTCAGCGACGAGGAGATCATCGAGCGCCTGCTGTTCGCGATGATCAACGAAGGTGCGTTGATTCTGGACGAAGGTATCGCCATGCGGGCAAGCGATATCGATGTGGTGTTCTGCCACGGCTATGGCATGCCGCGTCACCGGGGTGGCCCCATGAAGTACGCGGATGAGGTGGGACTCGCCAAGGTCGTGGCGGCCATGGAGAAATACCGCGCCCGTTATGGTGACCTCTACTGGACGCCGGCGCCCCTGCTGGCGCGCCTCGCCAAGGAAGGGAAAACCTTCAACGGTTGATGATGAACGGCGAGGTCGGGGCAATGGCTGCCCCGACCTTTGCCTCCGGGCGCGCCTTGTGCTGCTGCCCAGCCTGTCTGGCTGTCCCGCTCAAGCGGTTTTCTGCTCCTCCAGGCGGAGGGTTTCGATCATCGCATCCCGCATCATGAACTTCTGGATTTTTCCGGTCACCGTCATCGGAAATTCCTGCACGAAGTGCACATAGTGGGGAATCTTGTAGTGTGCGATCTGCCCCTGGCAGAAGGCACGGATATCCTCAGGTTCTGCTGACTCTCCCTCCCGCAATCTCACCCAGGCAGCGATCTGCTCGCCGAAGCGCACATCTGGCACGCCAAAGACCGCCACGTCCTGGATCTTCGGGTGGCGGAACAGGAACTCCTCGATCTCGCGCGGATAAACATTCTCGCCGCCGCGAATGATCATGTCCTTGACCCTGCCGACGATATTGCAATACCCCTCGTCATCAATCACGGCGAGGTCGCCCGTATGCATCCAGCCGGCGGCATCGATGGCTTCGCGGGTACGTTCTTCGTCGTTCCAGTAGCCCCGCATCACGCTGTAACCGCGGGTGCACAGCTCGCCTTTCACGCCACGCGGGACGGTGCGCCCCTCGGCATCCACCACCTTGACCTGCACGTGCGGATGGATGCGCCCAATGGTCGAGACCCGGCGCTCCAGCGGATCGTCCGGTTTGCTCTGAAAGCTGACAGGGCTCGTTTCGGTCATGCCATAGGCGATGGTCACCCCGCCCATGTGCATTTCATTCAAGACCCGCTTCATCACTTCGATGGGGCAGGGGGCACCCGCCATGATCCCCGTACGCAGACTGCCGAGGTCGTAGCGACTGAAGTCGGGGTGATCAAGTTCGGCGATGAACATCGTCGGCACACCGTGCAGGGCCGTGCAGCGTTCGGCCGCAACCGCCTCCAGCACCGCCTTGGGGTCGAAAGCATCACTCGGAAAAACCATGGCGGCCCCATGACTCACGCAGGTGAGCACGCTCATCACCATGCCGAAGCAATGGTAGAGCGGCACCGGAATGCACAGGCTGTCATGCTCGGTGAAGTGCATGGCCTGCCCGACAAAATAGCCATTGTTGACAATATTGAAGTGGGTGAGTGTGGCGCCCTTGGGCATGCCTGTGGTGCCACTCGTGAACTGGATGTTGATCGGATCGTCCGGCTGGAGGATGTCGGCGAGGCGCTTGAGCTCGGCCTGTTCACGCGCGCCACCCAGGGACGGAATGTCGCTGAAACGGTACATGCCTGGCTGGGGCGCTTCGTCCAGTGCGATCAGGGTTTTCAGGTGGGGCAGCTTGGCCGAGCCCAGACAGCCCTGAGCACATTGCGCGAGTTCAGGTGCGAGCGTGCGCAGCATGCCGAGATAGTCGCTGCTCTTGAAGGTGCTTGCAGTGATGAGCGCGCTGCACTCGACCTTGTTCAGCGCATACTCCAGTTCGGCAAGACGGTAGGCAGGATTGATGTTGACCAGAATGAGCCCCGCCTTGGCAGTGGCGAACTGTGTGACCACCCACTCGAGCATGTTGGGAGACCAGATCCCGATGCGGTCCCCGGGCTTGAGCCCGAGGGCCACGAGGCCGGCAGCGAAAGCCTCCACGCGCGCGCCCAGTTCGGCATAGGAGAGACGAATCTGCTGATGTCGCGAGACAATGGCCAGCCGCTCCGGCCAACGGGCGCAGGCATCATCCAGAAGCTGGCCGACCGTGCAGTAGAGCAGGGCCTGGTCGCTCGTCCCACAGACATAGCTCAGTGCACTCGGGGCGTTCATCAGATCTTCCCTCCCAGCTTGTCCTCTACGCTGCGGATCTTGTCCTGCATGTGCTGCACCTTGTCCGTGCGGGTACCGAGCTTCAGGTTGGTGAATACCCGAGGCACTCCCAGGGCATGCAGCCGCTCATGACAGGCTTTCACGCAGGCCATCACGGCATCCCATTCGCCTTCGATCACTGTGCCGTAGGGGTGCATCTGCGATTCCAGCCCTGCGGCCTGAATCAGGCGCTGGCATTCGGCGATTTCTTTCGAGACCGAGGTGCCGACGCCAATGGGAACCACGCAGAGATCAATCATCACATGCATGTCAGAACTCCAGATTGCGCGGGGTGCGGGGGAAGGGGATGACATCCCGGATATTGCCGACCCCGGTGGCAAACATCAGCAAGCGCTCGAATCCGAGCCCGAAGCCGGCATGGGGCGCCGTGCCGAAGCGCCGGGTATCGAGATACCACCAGTAGTCCTCGCGCCGGAAACCCATCTCATCCATGCGGGCCAGCAGTCGATCGTGACGCTCCTCGCGCTGGGATCCGCCAATCAGCTCGCCGATGCGGGGTACCAGCAGATCCATCGCAGCCACGGTCCGGCCATCATCATTCTGGCGCATGTAGAAGGCCTTGATGTCACGTGGCCAGTCGTGCACGAAGACAGGGGCCTTGAAATGCTGCTCGGTGAGATAGCGCTCATGCTCGGTCTGCAGGTCGCCACCCCATTCCGGGGTGAATTCGAAGGTCACGGGAGCTGCCCTGAGGATATCAATCGCCTCACCGTAGGGGAGACGGACGAACTCGGACTCACGCACGCCGGCGAGGCGTGCTTCGAGTTCGGGATCCACGAACTGTTTGAACAGGGCGAGATCCTCGGCGCAATCCGTGCACACGAAGTCAAGCAGATGGCGCACGAAATCCTCTGCCAGCTGCATGTCGTCCGCCAGATCCGCAAAGGCGATCTCGGGCTCGATCATCCAGAATTCGGCAGCATGCCGGCTGGTGTTCGAATTCTCGGCCCGGAAGGTGGGACCGAAGGTATAGACCTGGCCGAGACCCATGCAATAGGTCTCCACGGCGAGTTGTCCGGACACCGTCAGATGCGCTTCCTTGCCGAAGAAGTCCTCGGCGAAGTCCCCACGTGCCAGGGCCCTGCCACCGGACTCGCCGTGCAGCGTGGTCACCCGGAACATTTCACCCGCGCCCTCGCAATCGGCACCCGTGATGATGGGGGTGTGGATATAGTGAAAGCCCCGCCGCTGGAAGAACTCATGCACTGCCCACGACAGACGCGAGCGGATGCGAAAGAGCGCGCCGTACTTGTTGGTACGGCTGCGCAGATGGCCGATGGTGCGCAGGAATTCGTCACTGTGGCGCTTCTTCTGCAGCGGATAGTCCTCGGGACACGTACCGAGAATGTCCAGCCTGCGTGCCTTCAGTTCGTAGCGCTGGCCCTTGGCAGGGGATTCGACAAGCTCGCCTTCGATGCGCACCGCGCTGCCGGTCGTTACGTCACGCACCCGGTCATGACCCTCCGCGGTGTCTGTGACGATGGCCTGCAGGCTTGCCAGACAGGACCCGTCGTTGACCTCGATGAACGAGAAGTCCTTTGCATCACGCCGCGTCTTGACCCAGCCTGAGACCGTGACACTGGCCATGGGGCCCGGGGCTTTCAGGAGTTCGGCGATGTGCGTGCGGGCAGAAAGCATCAGCAGCTACTCCGGTTCGTAACCGAGCACTGGCGCGAGCCAGCGTTCGGCCTCTCGCGGATCCATGCCCTTGCGCCGGGCATAGTCCTGGACCTGGTCGCGATTGATGCGACCCACACCGAAGTAGCGCGATGCGGGATGGGAGAAGTAGAAGCCGCAGACCGCGGACGCCGGCGTCATGGCGAAACTTTCAGTCAGCTGGATGCCAGTCACCTCTTCGACATTCAGCAGTTGCCAGATCAAGGGCTTCTCGGTGTGGTCCGGACAGGCAGGGTATCCCGGGGCAGGACGGATGCCGCGGTAGCCCTCCGCAATGATCTGCTCGTTGTCGAGCTGTTCATCCTCGGCGTAGCCCCAGAACTCACGCCTCACCCAGGCATGCAGGCGTTCTGCGAAAGCTTCGGCGAGACGATCCGCCAAGGCCTTGACCATGATGGCGTGATAGTCATCGTGGTCACGCTCGTAGGCCGCCACGATCTCGTCCAGGCCGAAACCTGCGCAAACGGCGAATGCCCCGAGATAGTCCGCAACTCCGCTGTCGCGTGGCGCGAGGAAATCAGCGAGTGCAAAATTGGGCTGCCCCCCGGGTTTGCGCTGTTGCTGGCGCAGACTGTGCACCACCGCAAGTTCGCCCCGCCGACGGTCATCGGCATAAATTTCGATATCGTCCACACCCACGGAATTGGCGGCGAAAAGCCCCACCACGCCGCGGGCTTCGAGTTTCTTCTCGCGTACCAGATTCGCCAGCATCTGCTGTCCGTCCCGGAAGACCTTGCGGGCTTCCTCGCCCACGATCTCGTCATCGAGGATGCGTGGATAGCGGCCGGCCAGCTCCCATGCGGAAAAGTAGGGTGTCCAGTCGATGTAGTCCACGAGGTCATCCAAAGGCCAGTCCTCAAAGACCTGCACACCGAGTTGCCGGGGACGCGGAGGCTGATAGTCCGACCATCCTGGATCGAAGCGGTTGCGCCGGGCCTCGTCCAGCGTCAACCAGTCGATACCGGCCTGGCGTTGCTTGTGACGTTCCCGGATGGTCGCGTATTCGTCACGCAACTGGGCCATGAAGCCCCGCCTCAACTCCTGGCTCTGCAGGCTCGTGGCGACACCCACCGCACGCGACGCGTCCTTGACGTGTACCACGGGCCCTGAGTAGGCGGGAGCAATCTTGACCGCGGTATGAGTGCGGGAAGTGGTGGCGCCGCCAATCAGCAAGGGCAGATCAAGCTTGCGACGTTCCATCTCGCTCGCCACATGCACCATTTCCTCCAGCGACGGCGTGATGAGCCCCGACAGGCCGACCACGGTTGCCCCTTCGCGTACGGCAGCATCGAGGATGTCGTTGCAGGCCACCATCACACCGAGGTCGATGACTTCGAAGTTGTTGCATTGAAGGACCACGCCTACGATGTTCTTGCCGATGTCATGTACGTCGCCCTTCACTGTTGCAAGGACGATCTTGCCGGCACTGCGTGAGTGGCCCGCGGCCTTGGCAGCCTCGATGAACGGAATGAGATGAGCCACGGATTTCTTCATCACCCGTGCGCTCTTGACGACTTGCGGCAGGAACATCTTGCCGGCCCCGAAAAGGTCGCCCACCACATTCATGCCCGCCATGAGCGGGCCTTCAATCACATCCAGCGGATGGTGTGCGGCGAGCCGGGCCTCTTCAGTGTCTTCCACGATGTAATCGGCAATACCCTTGACCAGCGCGTGCGACAGACGGGCTTCCACGGGGCCGAGGCGCCATGCTTCGACTTCGACTTTGTCGCGTGCACCAGCCTGCACACCAGAGGAGAATTCGATCAGCCGATCCGTGGCGTCCGGGCGCCGATTGAACAGCACATCCTCCACCCGTTCGCGCAGTCCGGGTTCGATGTTGTCGTAAATGCCGAGCTGCCCGGCGTTGACGATCGCCATGTCGAGGCCGGCGCGAATGGCGTGATAGAGGAATGCCGAATGCATCGCCTCGCGCACGGGATTGTTGCCCCGGAACGAGAAGGACACATTGCTCAGCCCCCCGCTGACGAGCGCATGCGGGAGGTTCTGCGTGATGGCCCGGGTCGCCTCGAAGAACGCGATCGCGTATTCGTTGTGCTCCTCCATGCCGGTGGCCACGGTGAGGATGTTGGGATCGAAGATGATGTCCTCGGGAGGGAACCCGACTTCGTCAACCAGCAGATGATAGCTGCGCGCGCAGATCTCGAGTTTCCGCGCTGCCGTGTCGGCCTGACCCTTTTCGTCAAAGGCCATAACGATGACCGCGGCACCCATGCGGCGTATGTGCGCGGCTTGCTGCAGGAACTTCCCGGGTCCTTCCTTGAGACTGATCGAGTTGACCACGCCTTTGCCCTGCAGACAGCGCAGGCCGGCTTCGAGCACGCTCCAGCGCGAGGAGTCGAGCATGATCGGTACGCGGGCGATGTCGGGGTCGGATGCAATGCGGTTCAGGAACTCGACCATCAGGGCCTCGGAATCGAGCATGCCCTCGTCCATGTTGATGTCGATGATCTGGGCGCCGTTGTCCACCTGTTGCCGGGCAATGTCGAGCGCCGCTTCGAGTTGCCCTTCGCGGATGAGGCTCGCGAACTTGGGCGAGCCTGTGACATTGGTGCGTTCACCCACGTTGATGAACCCGGTCTCGGGAGTGAGGTTCAAGGGCTCGAGCCCGCTCAGGCGGCAGACGCGCGGGACTTCCGGCACCCTGCGTGGCGGGAGGCCCTTCATCGCCTCGGCAATCGCGTGGATATGCGCCGGGGTCGTGCCGCAACACCCGCCGACCATGTTCAGGAATCCCTGCTCGGCGAATTCCCGCAGGACTTCGGCCATATAGGCAGGTGTTTCGTCATAGCCACCGAACTCATTCGGCAGCCCGGCGTTCGGATGCAGGCTGATGAAAGTGTCCGCCACCCGCGACAGCTCCTCCACGTAGGGGCGCAGATCGCGCGCGCCCAGTGCGCAGTTCAGGCCTATGAACAGTGGGCGGGCATGGCGGACTGAGTTCCAGAAAGCCTCGGTGGTCTGACCGGTCAGGGTTCGGCCACTGCGGTCGGTGATGGTGCCGGAGATCATGACCGGCAGGCGGGTGCCGGTCGTCTCGAAGAATTCTTCCAGGGCGAACAAGGCAGCCTTGCAATTCAGGGTGTCGAAGATGGTCTCGACGAGCAGGAGATCCGCACCGCCATCGACCAGGCCCCGGATAGCCTCCGCATAACTGGCGCGCAAGTCTTCGAAGGTCACGTTGCGAAAGCCCGGATCGTTGACG